>PITV01000018.1 GCA_017577285.1 Clostridiales bacterium | reverse complement strand
CTGTGATGCTCGGCCGGCAGTGGGTCCAAAGAACCACCAGCGGCACCGAAAGGTAGGCCACGGTATAAATGACCCATTCCTCCCCCAGCGCCGCGCTGACCAGCGGGATGATGATGTTCCCCGCGTTGGAATAAATGACCGATGTATGCTCCACCGGCTCCAGTCTGAATATCTTTTTCAGCGGGATTCCGAGAAATAGCAGTCCGAACTGCACGATGACCGCCGCGAGGAACGCCAGCCCCAGATTGCCGGCTGTCTGCGGCGTGAAATCCACCTGAAACGCCTTGATCACAGAGCACGGCACCAGCGCGTACAAAAGCAGAGAGGACAGAACACGGCTGTGCTTCACATCCACAGCCTTCAGTTTCACCAGAAGAAATCCCGCCAGCAGCACGATAAACAGGCCGGCGATCTTTTCAAGCAGTATCAGGGAAAGTTCCATTCTGTATGCTCCTTACCGGATATCTGTAAAGGATCCGGAAAACCGGAAGGTGACCGTCCGTCATTATATCACGCGCGCCGTGCCGCCGCAATCACGGTGACCGGCGATTTTCTGCACAAATCCGCAAAATAATCGTCCATACCGGCAGCCGCGGCAGTGGCCGGAAGCGGCCGGTGGAAAGGAAACGGCCTCCCCCGCCGCGCGGGGAAAGCCGTTTTTATCACCGGATATCACCGGATCTTAGGATATACGTTCTGGGGAGCCGGCTCCTCTTCCTTCCTGCCGGTCAGTTTGCTCTTGATCCTGTACAGCCGCTTCCTGCGCCTGTCGCGGATCTCCAGCCGCTCCGCCAGATCGCGGGAGCCGATGCCGTATACCAGATACAGCACGATGCCGCTGACGATCATGATGAACACGGTGGACGCGCACTGGCGGCCCATGGCATTCATATTGTCCATCGAGCGTCCGTTCTCCGCGCGCTCGGTCATGGTCTTGATGATCATACCGTAAGTGGACACCGAATGGAAGGTGGCGCCCATGTCATATTCCGAGAACAGCGCGTTGAAGCAAAGGGCGAAGACAGCCAGCACGCTGGGCAGGATGATCGGCAGTTTGACCCGCGAGAACGTCCTGAGCTTTCCCGAGCCGAGATTCTTGGCGGCCTCCTCCAGTTCCTCATCAATGGCATAGAAGGATGCCTTGATCATTCGCAGGCTGAACGGCAGTTTGACCACCATATACGCCATAATGATCAGCAGCCGCCCGTCCAGCAGGGAATACAGGTTCGCTCCGCCCACATACCAGACATCATTGTTGAAATAAATGCGGTAGCTGTAGCAGATCAGGATCGTGGGCAGCAGCCAGGGGAACAGCAGCGCGTATTCCACCACAGTGGAGCGCTTCTTTCCCTTGTTCTTGAAAATATAGTTGCAGGCAATCACCACCACGATGCAGGCAAGCGCCGCGCCCGCGATGGAGAGGATCAGACTGGTGCTGATACCGTCCACCGTCTTGCTGTTGTTGAACAGACCGGTCAGGGCGTTTTCGTACACCTTTGGCTTTCGTCCCGATGTGGATGTATAAGCCTGTGTGCCCACATAGTTGATGGTCGTGAGGCCGTCCAGCGTGAAATTCTTTTTGCTGATATTCTCCACGCCCTGGAATGAGAACAGCACGATCAGCACCACCGGCATCATGTAAACGATGAACAGCAGGTAGGCATAGATATGCGCGAACACATTGGCTACGGGATTGGTGATCTTCTGCTTTACCAGTTTCGCCTTGGTCTTGCTGACGGAAAGATAGTGCCCCTTGCGTTCATACGCGGTCAGCACGGTCAGCAGGATGATGGTGAACATGGCCAGGATGATGGAGAGGAGGGCGGCACGCGCCTGCGGGAAGGCTTCATCCGCCACAGATGAACCGGCCAGACGCACGATCTCCGGATTGATGACATCATAGCCGATCAGGGTGGGGGCGCTCATGGCGCACAGACCTGTGATGAAGGTCATGACCGTCAGGGAGAACAGCGTGGGGATCAGAGTGGGAAACACCACCTTGAAAAGCACCTTCAGAGGGCCGGCTCCCATGTTGCGGGCGGCCTCGACCGTGTTGTAGTCGATCCCGCGGATGGCGTTCCTCAGGAACAGCATATGGTTGCTGGTGCAGGCAAAGGTCATGGTGAACAGCACCGCGCCGTACCCGGAGAACCAGCGTTTGTCCGTACCGGGGAACAGATCGCACAGCACCTTTGTGATGATGCCGTCCTTGTCATACAGGAAGAGATACCCGGTCACAAGCGCCACGCCGGAATAGATCATGGTGGTCATATAGCCCAGCCGCAGGATTCTGGCTCCCTTGATCTCAAAGTACTCTGTCAGCAGCACCAGCGAGATGCCCACCACGTTCACGGTGATGGTCAGTGTCACGGCCAGTTTCAGCGAGTTGAGCACATAGGTGGGCATGGAGCCCGCGAAGAAGAACCGGATGATCGCGAAGGGATCCCAGTTCCCGGCCTTGTCCGTGTTGTTGAACACGCTGACCAGTGTGTTCAGACACGGCAGCAGCATGAATCCGACAAACAGATAGACGAAAGCAATGAGTCCGATCAGCGTGAACAGATAGCTTGGATTGAACTCCCGCTTTCCTCTCAGATCTCTCTTTATCTTCATACGCCTGTCACCGCCGCTTCATCCGCCCCGGCCGGATAGCTCATCAGATCATGCGGATTGATGCTGATCTTCACCTTCTCATCAGGCTCATAGATCCGCACGCCGTCATTGCGCTCAATGACTTTGATGGTCTGACCGCAGCAGTCGATGTAATACTTGATATACAGGCCGTAATACTCGCGGGAAGTCACCACGCCGTCCAGCAGCAGCGTCTGCCCGTCCTGCTCGTTCACATGCACCCGTTCAAGGCGCACATAATGATGATCCGCGGGAGAGACCGGCGCTCCGAAGTCTATCAGTCTGCGCACGATCTCATCATTCAGGCGGTTGATATCGCCGATGAAGTTGCACACGAATTCCGTCTGTGAGAAATTATACACCTCATTGGGATTGCCGATCTGCTCGATATACCCCTTGTTGAACACGGCGATGCGGTCGGAAAGGGTCAGGGCCTCTTCCTGATCATGGGTGACATAAATGGTGGTGATGCCGAAATCCTTCTGCATCTTCTTCAGTTCGTTCCTCAGCTGAACGCGAAGCTTGGCATCCAGATTTGAAAGCGGCTCATCCAGGCAGATGATGGCGGGCTTCATTACCAGCGCGCGGGCGATGGCCACACGCTGCTGCTGACCGCCGCTGAGCTGGCCCACCGCCTTCTTCAGCTGATCCTGTGAAAGATCCACCTTTTCGGCGATCTCATACACCTGTTCGCGGATCTGAGCCTTGCTCATCTTCTTCACTTTCAGGCCGAAAGCAATGTTGTCATAGACGGTCATTGTCGGGAACAGGGCATAGCTCTGGAACACGATGCCGATATTCCTTTTCTCGATAGGCACATTGGTAATATCACGGCCGTCCATATACACATTGCCGGACGCCGGCTCGATAAAGCCGGTGATCGTGCGCAGCGTGGTGGTCTTTCCGCAGCCGGAGGGGCCCAGGAAGGTGAAAAACTCTCCCTCCTTCACCTGAACATTGATATTATGAAGCGCCTCGAAATCGCCGAACCTGACGACGATATCCTTAAGGTCGATCATGATCTTCCGATTCTCACTCATACCCGTATTCCTCATTTGCATTATTTAATGAACAAGGAGGCTGCCCCGCAAAGGAGGCAGCCTCCGCTATATCAGGGATCACTCAGCTTTCTGAGTCAGCACGGACCAGTCCAGATTGTCCCAGTCGGGTTCGGCAGTGGGAGTTCCCATGTCTTTCCAGTAGAAGCCCAGGTTGGACATGATGTTGGTCCATTCGGCGGAATGGGCGGCAACATACTGATAGTACTTCAAACCGGTGCCGGGGATCTCGACCTGCGCGCAGTTGGCCAGGCTGTAAATGCCGGCATAGTCATCCATATCGGAACCGGCGGCAGCAGCCTGATTGCAGGGATAACGGTCAAACTCGTTGGCCCAGGCGATCTGGGTCTCGGTGGAACCGAACCACTCGCAGAAAGCCATGGCGGCTTCGGTCTCGCGGTCGCTGCGGCCTTCACGGGCCAGAACACCGATGTATTCAGCGATGAAGTAGCTGCCGTCATCGATATCGACCAGCGCCCAGTTGCCGGGAGCGTTGTTCTCGGCATCATAGGTCAGAGGCTTGTCGCTGTGGACATCAGCGGTATCCACGTTGCCGTACAGAGAGGAGGAGTAGAAAGTGGAGACCTGGACTTCGCCGCGGTTGAGGGGATCGAAGCCGTAGCTGTCACCGGTGAAGATACCGCCGGCGCAGTACTTCCACAGAGCCTTCCAGCCTTCAACAGAGATGCCGCCGGCAGGGGACTCGGGATCAGCGTAGGGGAACAGCATGCAGTTGTTGATGTTGCCGTTGGTGGTGCCGCCGACCTTGCCCTGACGGTAGTACACATAGCCGCAGTCGGCCATGTCAGACCAGTGGGCAAAATGCAGGGCTTCGCCGTTGGTGCCGACTTCATCGGTACGGTACAGCATCAGGATGTTCTGGATGGTAACGCCGTAGGCATAGCCGTCATAGAAGAAGGCGCCCACTTCATTGGCCCAGGTGGGAGCCCAGGGGATGATGGTCAGGCCTTCATAGGCACCGCCCAGCACCTGAGCCCACTTGGTCTCGTTCAGACCGAAGAGGATGTCGCCGTCTTTCTTTTCGTTGGCAGCCTGAATGACAGCAGCGTCACCGGAAATGATGGAGCTATCATCCATCACAACGTTGAAACCGGCAGCCTTGGCGTTTTCGATGATCCACGCGACTTCGGATTCATCGTTGGTGTTGGAATAGATACGCAGGGTAACATCGCTGTAATCCTCAGCGGAAGCAAAGGATACAACGCTCAGCAGCATGATCGCCGCAAGCAGAACAGCAAGACTCTTTTTCATTAAAAGTCCCTCCTTGAATTATTGATTCGCTCCGAATCATTACAGGAATTATATCATACCCGTCCGGGTTTGTAAATACAAAAAATATACATTCGGGCAAATCTTTTAACAGATAACACATGGTATACGGTGTATCAGGCAATCCTGCCGCTATTGAGTTTTTCCTTTGAATATGATAGAATACACCCATTGCATCTGTGCAACATCTTCCTTTGATGATCGCTTCCGTGATCATTTCCGTCAAGGAAAGAAGAGAAGAAAAGAGAGGAGAACCATTATGAAGAAGCTGCTTTCCCTGGTGCTGGCACTGGTCATGCTGCTGAGCGTATGCTCCGTGGCGGCCGCTGACAGCGCACTGCCCGCCGTCGGCGATGTCGCCTGCGGTTTTGAGGTGAAGAGCATCAGCCGTCTCGAAATGCTCGGCGCCGATGTCATCATGTATGAACATCAGAAGACCGGTGCTCTGGTGATGCAGATCGCCAATGACGACCTGAACCGCGTCTTTGACATCACCTTCCGCACCCCCACCCTGGATAACAGGGGCATCCCTCATGTGTTTGAGCACGCCACCCTGGACGGATCCGCCAAGTATCCTTCCGCGGCGCTGTTCTTCAATCTGGGCTATCAGACCTACAACACCTACATGAATGCCTCCACCTACAACTTCATGACCACCTTCCCTGTGGCCAGTCTCAGCGAGGCCCAGCTGCTGATGTATGCCGATTACTACACTGACAGCTGCTTCAACCCCGTGATCTATGAGAATGAATCCATTTTCAGAGAGGAAGCCTGGCGCTATGCCATGACCACTCCCGAAGATGATCTGACCATCGCGGGCACCGTGTACAGCGAAATGAAGGGCTCCTATACCCTGGCCAGCGCCGCCTCCTTCAACTTCACCGGCACGATCTTCCCGGGTTCCAACAGCGCCAACGTGCACGGCGGAAAGCCCTCTGACATCCCCTCCATGACCTGGGATGATCTGAAGGTCTACCATGACACCTATTATCATCCCTCCAACAGCCTGACCTTCCTCTACGGCGATTTCGAGAATGTGAATGCCTTCCTGCAGCTGCTGGACGGTTACTTCTCCGCTTACGAGCGCAAGGAATTCAATCTGGAAGACAGCAACTACACCCCCATCACCGCTCCTGTGGAAGCCACCTACACCTACGGCTACGCCGCCGGTTCTGACACCGACCACGCCGGCATCGTCTATTACGGCTTTGTCTGCGAAGGTGTGGATGAAGAGAAGATGAATCAGCTGGATATGCTGACCACCCTCATGGGCGCGGATTTCTCTCCCTTCACCCAGCGGATGAAGGATGAACTGCCCGCCGCTTCCACCGCCTGCTACATTGAGATCGACGGGCCCGAAGTAATGATCTACTTCTGCGCCAACGGTGTCAACGAGGATGAAGTGCCTCTCTTCAAACAGATCGTGGACGAGAGCATCGCCCAGGTCGCCGAAGAAGGCTTCAGCGCCGAGGATACCGATGCCATCATCAGCAGCTACAAGCTGAGCATCCTGCTGGCCACCGAAAGCTCCAGCGTGGGCGTGGATACCATTCCCAACATCGCCTATTACTGGGCTTCCACCGGCAATGTGTTCGGTTACTCCGATTATATCGATTCCATCGACAACTTTGCCGCCCTCAACAATGACGGGACCTTCAAGGCCCTTACCGCCGAATATCTGATCGGCAACCAGCGCACCGCTCTAGCTCTCACTGTCCCCGTAGCCGGCCTCAAGGATGAGGAAGACGCCGCTCTGGCCCAGGAACTGGCTCAGATCAAGGCCGCCATGTCCGAGGAAGAGATCGGCGCCATCGTGGCCGCCACCAATGCCGAGGATCCCGCGGAAGACGCCAGCGCCTATGTGCGCGCCCTGACCGCCGTTTCCGTGGACAGTCTGCCCGAGGATATCCGCATCTTTGACATCACCGAATCTGTCAACGCTGACGGTCTGCGCTGCGTCAATGTGGACGCCAACACCGCCGGCATCGGACAGGCCGCCATCCTGCTGGATGCCCAGGGTCTGGAACAGGATCAGCTGCATTACTTCAAGCTGTATGTGGATGTGATCGGCGATCTGAATACCGCCTCTCACAACCGTCAGCAGCTGTCCTCCCTCATGACCCGTTACCTCTACAACGGTGTCATCCGTGTTTCCGCCATGGAAGAGGGCGACGGATGCCATCCCTACCTGCGCGCCGGCTTCATTGCTCTGGATGAAGATATGCAGGCGGGCTATGACCTGATGTATGAACTGCTGTTCGAATCTGACTTCACTGATGTGGAAGCCCTGAAGGGCTCTGTGGCCTACCTGAAGAACTATGTGAAGCAGACCATCAATTCCAGCGCCTATCAGATCATCCTGTACCGCGCCATGGGCGATGCCTCCGCCACTTCCCGCTACTTCAACTACATGAGCTATGTGGATTACTACAACTTCCTGTGCGACACGGAGCAGCTGCTTGAAAGCGATCCCGACACCGTAGTCGCCAATCTGCTGGCTGTGCAGAACTATTTCAACAATTCCACCAATGCTGTTTCCGGCTTTGTCGGAAACGCTGAAAGCGCCGCGAATCACCGCGCTGTGGCAGATTCCTTCTTCGCGAAGCTGGGCGAGCATGATGTCATCCCCGCCGAGTATGTATTCCCCTCGGTAGAAGCTCCCGAAGGCCTGATCATTGACGGTGCTGTCCAGTACAACCTGGTATTCGCCTCCTACGAGGATATGGGCATGGAAGGCTACACCGCTGAACTGGATGCCGTTACCGCCCTGGTGAGCGATGCCTTCCTCTATCCCATGCTGCGTGACCAGTACGGCGCGTACGGCGTTCTGCACGGTGCCGATACGGATTCCGGCGTCTACATCATCAGCTACAGGGACCCCAACATCACCGAGACCTTCGCTGTATACGGCGCTCTGCCCGAGCTGATCGCCTCCCTCGATGATCTGGATCAGGAAACGCTGGACGGCTACATCATGTCCAGTTATTCCGGCTATGCCATGTCCTCCGGTGAACTCACCGACGGTTTCAGTGCCTTCCTCAACTACATGAGCGGCACGCCGCAGGAAGACAGGATCACCTACATGAAACAGCTCAAGGCTGTCACTCCCGATGCTGTGCGCGCCTGCAGCGATATGTACCGCAAACTGTATGAGAACGGCACCTTCATCACCGCCGGTTCCGCCGCCGCCATCAACGCCAACGCGGATCTCTACGCCTCCATCATCAATCCCTTCGGCGTTGTAGACAACAGCAATGCCACCTTCGATGACCTGATCGAGGGCGAATGGTATTATGACGCGGCCCGTTACTGCATGATAAACGCCTTTGTCTATCCCGCTTCCGAAACGCATTTCGGCATTGAGGATCAGATCACCCTGGGCGATCTGGCTGTCATCATGTACATGGCCATCGGCGGCGACTACAGCCCCGATGACGCCATCGCCTTCCTGGCGCAGTACGGCATCCTGCCCATGGAGGACGCCTCCACTCCTCTGACCCGCGAAGAAATGACCGTATACTCCTACTTCTTCTGCGCGGCCATGGGCATTCCCGTAGAGGATGTTCCCATGGACGGCTTCACCGATACAGCTGAGGTTTCCGAAGGCTGCGAAGGCATGATCGGCTGCATGCTGGCTTACGAGCTGGTAACTCCCGCCGGAGAGGATGTATTCGCGCCCCAGGCTCCCGCCACTTTCGCAGATCTGTGCTGGTTCGGCTATGTTCTGCTGGCTGAGTGATCGCTGATCAGAAAAACAGTATACCCCGCTCCCGTCCTCATGGGCGGGAGCCTTTTTATCTCTCCCGGAGGGATTGGGCGTTGCGAAGAGCGGCGAAACATGGTAATATTTTACCGTATCATTCTGTGAACACCGCTTGCGGCAGAGGGAAACAGTGAAACCGCTGATATGCTTCCTGCGCTCTCGCCGTGCAGCAGAGACCATACAGCATTCGGGCTTAGCGCGCTGAAGAAGGGCGATCATGAAGATCATTAAAGAATTTGATTATAAAGATTACAAGGTCAACGGAACGGTGGGAATAAGGCCGTCTGTTAGAGCCATTATCATACGGGATGGCAAGCTGGCTCTGGTATATAATGAAAAGTATGATTATTATGCTTTTGCAGGCGGAGGAATAGAAGATCACGAAACAAGGGAAGAAGCGCTGATCCGCGAAATACGCGAGGAACTGGGCTTGAATGTTATACCGGCTTCGATCAAAGAATACGGCCTGGTCGTGAGAAAAGAAAAAGGCTCGTTTGATGACCTGTTCATTCAGGAAAACTATTATTTCATGTGTGAAGTAAGCAGTGATCATATTGCACAGCAGCTGGATGATTATGAAGAGGCAGAGCTTTACGGGCTCAGATGGATAACGGCAGAAGAAGCCATAGAAACAAATAAGACACATGATCATTCAAATCAGGAGGACAGCGAATGCTGTGAACGGTTGATCGAAAGGCAGATCTGGATGATGAACCGGCTCATATCAGAAGGATGGTTTAAGCAAAAATCATAATTTCGGTATGGTTTGCAGAAAAAAGCCTGATCCGCCGCGGTTTGCAAAACCCTGCGGAACAGCCGTTTTTACAGAAACACATACAATTCATCCCTCCGGTTATACCACCGTGCCGGCTGTTTCATGCAGGATCAGGCTTTGGAACAATAAGCGGAAAAACAGCCAGAAATCAAGATATGCGTCCTTATGCGAGGTTATAAAAAGCTATGATAAAAATACTGTTCATCTGTCTCGGCAACATCTGCCGCAGCCCCATGGCGGAAATGATCTTTACCGATATGGTAAAAAAGGCGGGGCTGGAAAAGCATTTTGAGATCGCGTCCGCCGCCACCTCCACCGAGGAGACCGGAAACGGCATTTATCCCCCCGCGAGAAGCGAACTGAACCGGCGCGGCATCCCTGTCCTTCCCCACAGGGCAAGACAGATGACAAGGGCAGATTATGAGCATTATGACCTGCTCATCGGCATGGAAAAATGGAACCTGACCGCCATGCACCGCATTGCCGGCGAAGATGAAAAGGGAAAGATCCGGATGCTCGGCGAATGGTCAAACGGGCGGGACATCGCGGATCCCTGGTATACAGACTGTTTTGACATCGCGTATGATGATATCCATGCCGGCTGCGAAGGGCTGCTGGCAGAGCTCGGAAAAACGCTGAGGGAGGGCTGAATCGTGTGCGGAAGATACTATCTGCCTGAGGAGGATCTGCCGCAGGAATGGCTGAACATACTGAAACTGCTTGGCGGTATCCCGGAGGGCGCAAAGACCGCCGGGGAGATCAGCCCCGGTGACATCGTTCCCGCCATCGCCAACGACCGCAGTCTTTCCCCCCGCCCCTTCTTTATGCGCTGGGGCTACAGCATGGAGAATGCCTCATCCCCCGGCGGGAAACTGATCTTCAACGCCCGCAGTGAAACAGCCGCGGAGAAGCCCATGTTCAGGGAAAGCATGGCGGCGAGGCGCTGTCTCATCCCGGCAGTCCATTACTTCGAATGGGAAAAGCGTCAGGAATGGGACGGCATCAGGAAGGTGAAACACATCCTCCGGCCTGAGGGAAACGGCGTGATCTACCTGTGCGGCATTTACCGCATCGAGCAGAACCGTGCAGCCTTCACCATCCTGACAAAGCAGGCCGATGACAACATCGCGTTCATCCATGACCGCATGCCGCTGATCCTGCCAAGAAACTGCATCAAAGCCTGGCTGAAGCCTCAGACAGACCCGGCGGACCTGCTGCAGTACGCCTGCAGGGTGCAGAGCGGTGAAGCGGCGGTATGACCGCTCCGGCATGACCGTGCGGCGATCCATTCCGCACAAACCACGGTATCAGAAAAAACGAATATTTCCGGTACAGCAAAAAGGACGGGGCATTCCGCTCCGTCCTTTGATTTTTTTATTCGTGTTTTATTATTCCACAGAGATCAGATAGTAGTAAAGCGGCTGTCCGCCCTCCTGCGCCTGCACCTCGCAGCCGGTGTACTTTTCACCCAGTTCCTTCGCCAGCGCTTCGGCATCCTCCGGCTTCGTTTCAGCGCCGTAGTACACGGTGATGAGGCTGTCATCATCCGTCACGATGCCGTCCATCAGGGAGATCGCCACATCGTGCACATTATCCGCCTTGTAGGTGACCTGTCCGTTGGAAAGGCCGATGATGTCGCCTTCCTTGATATGCAGATTCTCGTATTCGCTGTCCCGTACGGCGTAGGTGATGGTGCCGGTGCGCACGCGCTCCGCCGCTTCGGTCATGATCTGCACGTTCTCCTCAGGCTCCGCCTCCTCATTGAAGGCCACGGCGCCGGCAATGCCCATAGCCACGTTCTTGGTGGGCAGGACATATACCTTTTTGTCCTTGCAGATCCTGGCTGCCTGCTGCGCCGCCAGAATAATATTGCCGTTATTGGGGAAAACGAAGATATGCTCCGCGTTGATCCCCTCGATGGCATTGGACAGATCCTCAATGGAGGGATTCATGGTCTGTCCGCCGTCCACGATGGTATCCACATTCAGTTCCTTCAGGATGTTCGAGAAACCGGCGCCCAGAGACACGCTCACCATGCCGTACTTCTTGGGCGGCAGGTTCTTCTTTTCCTCTTCAGCGCGCTTGCGTTCCTCTTCCTTGCGCTGCCAGCGGATATTGACGATCTCCAGATCGGTCATTTCGCCCAGATCCAGTGCGTACTGCAGTGCCTTTCCAGGATCGTTGGTGTGCAGATGCACCCGCACGACACCGTCCGTGTTATCCACAAACACCCGGTCACCGACACGGTTCATCTGACGGCGGAGCGTATGGATATCCTCTTCCTCCACATCATCCGCTAAATCTTTGATAGTGAAGGAGGTATGATAAGCGTTCTTCACTTCCGTGATGGTGCTGTGATCATCCTTGAACTCATCACTGGAAGCCGCCTCGAAGGCATGCAGTTCGGAGAGCTCCTCTCCGCGCAGCACGGCGGCATAGCCGGTGTACAGCAGCAGCAGTCCCTTGCCGCCGGCATCCACGACACCGGCCTGCTTGAGCGCGGGCAGCATTTCCTGCGTACGGTTCAGGATGCGCTCACCAGAGGAAAGGATCACATTGAACAGCGCGTCAAAGCTGTCCGGGGTCTTGCGGGCCTGCTTTACGGCGTTCTCGGCAATAACGCGGGCCACGGTCAGGATGGTGCCCTCCTTGGGCTTCATGACAGCCTTGTAGGCAGTCTCCGCGCCCCTTTGCAGGGCAGCGGCAAACTGCGGGGGCGTGATCTTTTCAACGCCTGCCAGCGCCTTGGAAAATCCGCGGTACAGCTGGCTGGTAATGACGCCGCTGTTTCCGCGGGCGCCGCGCAGGGCGCCCTTGGCCAGAGCAGCCGCGGCTTCATCAGCACGGGTAAATTCCTTGCTGTTCAGCTCGCGGGTGGCGCTGGTCATAGTCAGGCTCATATTTGTGCCGGTATCTCCGTCGGGAACGGGGAACACGTTCAGCGCGTCAACCGCTTCACGGTTCCTTTCCAGCAGAGCGGCACCGGCGATGACCATCTCCCGAAGCAGAAGGCCATCGATTTCCTGTATAGTAATCAAAGGTCTGTCCTCCGTTCTGCTTCTCATACGCGAATGCCGTCAACGCTCACATTCACAGAGCGCACCTTCGCCCCGGTCATGCTTTCCAGCTTGTAGCGCACCACTTCAACGATGGTCTTGCACACTTCCGCCACGGAAATGCCGTATTCAACGATAATATGCAGTTCGACATCCAGCTGATCTCCATCGATGCGGATCGAAACGCCCTTGGCCAGATTCTCACGTCCCAGCCACTCCACAAAGCCGTCCTTGGCCTTCTGGCGGGAAGACATGGCCACGATGCCGTAGCATTCCAGCGCGGCATAGCCGACGATCTTGAGCATCACTTCGTCCGCGATAAAGACTGTGCCGATATCCGTTGCGACTTTATAATCCATGGAACAAACCTCCTTGCTCACCGGTCAGAGGATGATTATTCTTCCTCAACCTTAAGTATACTAAATTTCCGTTCTGTACGCAAGTGCTATTTTGCCCGGACGTTCTCTCCCGCAGTTTCCGGGGCGTCTGTCCCTTCCCCTCCGGCGGACGCGGTCTCCTCCAGCAGCTGCTGTGTCAGCCTGGCCGCGTTCTCAACGATCCTCAGGCAGGGGCGGCTTTCGTAAAAATCCTTTGTCCGCGGTGTGGGAACAGGCTTTTCCTCGCCGGATATCCCCAGCAGTTCCCGGCACACATAGGTGCCGTACTGATCCCGGAAGCGGTGCGCCAGCAGCTGTACCCGCTCATAGTGGGCGGCCTTCACTTCCCCGGTCTCCGGGGCGGCATACCCGCGCAGGGCACCCAGCACCATCTCGCCGCCCAGCAGGGCGCCGCATACCTCCCGGAGCCTTCCCACTCCGCCGCCGAGCGAGGACGCGATCCGCATGGCGGTATCCTGAGGAATCCCCGTCTCATCGCAGAAAGCGCCGAACACCGCCTGACAGCAGTTATAGCCTTCCAGGAACAGCTGCTTTGCCTTTTCACCGTGATCTGTGCTCATTTATCTTCCTCTGCTCCTTACCTGTGCGCGCCGGGTCGCTGCCCCGGACGCTGGCTGGAATTTGCTACCCTGGTACGCGTTGTGGTGGTATACAGATAGATATCCTGAGAGCGGGTGAGGCAGAAGGATCCGGGAACGGTATAGTTTGAAGCTTCCTTCTTTTTCTTTACGGTCTTCATTTTGCCCCGCATGACCAGCACCGTCACCAGCGCCGCGATCAGAGACAGGATGATGACCAGCGGTAAAAACCGGCTGTTTCCGCTGTTTCTCATCAGCAGCCATGAAACGAGACTGGGAATGCCGGCGATCCCCAGGAACCATGCGGCCCCCTTCAGAAAGCTGCAGGGCAGATCGCCAACAAAATGCCCTGTCTGACCGTTCATGGCAAAGGTATAGTCCTTTTCCTTGAAGCGTGTATTGAGCATCCATACAGGCATCATCACCTGCTTCACCATGCCGTGCTGTATGCGCACTGCGCTGTTCTGCTGGGTAACGGTGGCATAGCCGCTGATGGTGCCGCGAAGCGCCGCCTCCACGCTGTTTTTGATGCGTGCGTTCACCCGCGGTTTGCACTTGTCGATGCCCACATCCGCCTTCTGAGCGCTGTATCCCGCCAGATAAGGCAGGGTAAACTCCTTTCCTTCAGAGGGCTTGAAGGGCTCTATGGATTCCATCAGCGTATCATCCATCTTGAGAGAGGCATCCGCCGGCACATCCGCGAAGGAGAGATTTCCGCCGCGGCGGAGCCTGTAATGCATCGTATCGGTATACATATAGTCGCCCCTGCGGCGGGTGCGGGTTCGGGTCGCCTTGTAGGTCACATCGGAATCCGTGGCACAGTTGAACAGCCAGAAGGGCACATAGACCCCGTTGATCTCCTCGATCCGGTTGCCTGTCTTAAAAGCTGAGGGCAGGAGCATCTTTCCCTTCAGATAGCCGCCAAGCTTTTCCATGGCCTGCTCTTTCATCAGCGCGAAGGGAACGATCCCGTCCGGCTTCGCCATGCCGGTGAACTCATCGCTCAGCACCAGCGGATTCCCGCAGTACACGCAGTTGAGCGCCGCGACGGAATCCTCCGCCATTACTTCACTGCCGCAGGAAGGGCAGTGATAGCTGTGCAGACGCTGGCTCTCCTCGCTGCTCCACGCGTCGCTCTCATAGGTCTGCCATTCCAGCCCGTCGCCGGATGACATGTCGCTGTCGATCTGGCTCAGCTGGCGGATATCCTCCACGCTGTAGGTGTTTCCGCAGGAAGAGCAGAGCATCTGCTGCTTTTCGGCGTCAAAGATCAGGGCGTTTCCGCAGCCCGGGCATTTATATGTTTCAGTCGTTGTTATCATTCTCATCACACTCCGGATCAGTCAGCAGCTGTACAGACTGCGTTAATATTATACTACAATACGAGCGTTTCTTTCAAGTTTTCTGTGGTGTTTTGACCGTGACCTATGGTATAATACAGGAAAGCGTTCCCGCGGGAGGTTGTATGAAAAGCGATATTCTGATCATCGGAGGAGGCCCGGCCGGGTGCAGCGCGGCACTCACCTGTATCAGCAGGGGAAGAAGCGTTGTGATCGCGGATTCGGGCGACAGCGCTCTCGCCAAAGCGGAAAGCGTAAGAAACTATCCCGGCCTCCCGGACATATCCGGAAAGGAAATGCTCCGCGTGTTCCGGGAGCAGGCACAGGGTGCCGGCGCCGTGCTGATCAGAGGCGCCGTGCGGCAGATCATGTCCACCGGAAAGGGGTACAGCGCCGTGATCGGCGATGACATCCTTTCCTGCCGCGGCATCATCCTGTGCTGCGGGCTGACAAAGGGTGGGAACATCCCCGGGGAAAAGGAACTGACAGGCCGGGGCGTCAGCTATTGCGCCACCTGTGACGGCATGCTGTACCGTGGAAAGAACGTGGCGGTGATCGCGTCTTATGAAGAGGCCGGCCCCGAAACGGATTTTCTCGCGTCCATCGCCAAAGTGACCTGCTTCATCGAAAAAAAGCATGAATTGCGGCACACCGATCCCTCTGTCACCGTTTCAGCTGAAAAAGTGCTCCGGATCGAGCCCGGCCCGGTGATCGTGACAGATCAGGGCGCGCATCCTTTTGACGGCGTTTTCATCCTGCGTCCCGCCACACCTCCGGGGCAGCTGCTGCCCAAGCTGGAGATCAACGGGGCCTATATCCGGGTGAACGGGGATATGCGCACATCTCTCCCCTTTGTATACGCGGCGGGCGACATCACCGGAACGCCCTTCCAGATCACAAAAGCCGCCGGAGAGGGCACGACAGCAGCCATCCGGCTGGATGAGGAGATGCGCAGGGCCGGGATATAGGCACATTTCCGCCTGACAGAAATGACCGCCGCGCTCCGCGGATCAGCCGGATACGGCACAGCCGCGGAAGCAGGCGCCGCAGAACAGTTCATAACACACGGAGGAACCCATGAATAAAAGACCGATCCATATCCTTTCACTGATCCTGACAGCCGTCATCCTCATGACCGCCGTCTTCCCCGCGTTCGCTGAAGAAGCGGATGAACAGGAGGCGCGGATCGTGGAGACCGTCACGCTGGATCTGCTGCTGCCGGAGGACGCGCCCACCTATCATCTGATCTTCGATTATCCCCGTCTTCAGGGCGATGACAGTGTGGCGATCCTTTTCAACGATGTTTTTGAAAGCATGGAATACGAAATGGAAGGGCTGATGCTGCCGATGCTGGCACATCTGGCCGCGCCGGAGAACGGAGAACTGCGCACCATGCGGCAGACCTTCACCGTGACCTGCAATAACGGTCATCTGCTTTCCGTTCTGTTCATGAAGCAGAACGAGACCGGCGATGATATCTATTATTCGCTGGAAGCGCAGACCTATGACGTCAGCGGCGAATATGCCGGGGAGACTCTTACCCTCCGCGGTGTCGTGATGGTATGCGAAAGCACGGATCAGATGGTGGAATACCTGATGCCCGTTCTTTATGAGGAGTTCGTCAGGCTGCAGGAGGCAGGGGTGATCCTGCCTGATCTGGATGAGGATGATTTTTACGATATGGTCTATCCGGACAGCGAATTCTACGCCAATCCGGACGGTTCCGTCACGTTCTTCTTCCAGCCGGAGCTGATGACAGAGCCTTCCTTCGATGTGCCTGTCTTCACCTGGACCCCCGCCCAGCTGGAAGAGCTGGTATACGGCAACAGCCTTCCGGAAGCATAAGAAAACGCGAAAGCCGAGGGGGCAGCTTTCGCGCAAAAAAGGGGACACACGGTTCTTATACCGTGTCTGTAATTTACAGAACAATTGTGTCAGAAATAAGGCATGAACATAGCAAAAATGGATTGGAGGAGTATTTCTATGAATGTGGAAAAGATCCTGTCTCAGATGACGCTTGAAGAAAAGGTCAATTTCTGTCAGGGCGCGAACAAGTGGGAGACCACAGGCGTGCCCCGCCTGGGCATCCCCGCCGTCTGGGTATCTGACGGGCCCATCGGCATCCGCAGGGAAGAGAATGCGTACAAGGAGAATGTGGAAGGCTTCGCGCCTACCCGCAAGGCCGTATGCTTCCCCGCCATGGCGGGCGTCACCGCGAGCTTTGATCCCGGTCTGGCCGCGGATCTGGGCGAAAACATCGCGGATGCCGCGAAGGGGGAACAGGTGGATGTCGTTCTGGGGCCCGCCGCCAATATCAAGCGCAGCCCTCTGTGCGGACGCAATTTCGAGTATATGTCTGAAGATCCCTTCCTTGCCGGCAAGATCGCCGCGGGGTACATCAAGGGCGTTCAGAGCAAAAAGGTCGGTACCAGCCTGAAGCACTTCGCGGCGAACGGTCAGGAGACCCGCCGCTTCACCATCAGCGAAAAGATCAGCGAGCGCGCGCTGCGTGAGATCTACCTTCCCGCCTTTGAAAATGCCGTGAAGGACGCGAAGCCCTGGACCGTCATGTGCAGCTACAACAAGATCAACGATATCTTCTCCAGCCACAACAGCTGGCTGCTGACTGATGTGCTGCGGGATGACTGGGGCTATGAAGGCCTGGTCATGAGCGACTGGGTGGCCGTCAATGATCACGCGAGGAGCGTCAGCAGCGGGCTTTCCCTCGAAATGCCCCGCTCCGGCGATTATGAGGACGGATATCTCGCTGATTCCGTCAGAAACGGGACCGTATCCGAAGAGGAACTGAACCGTGAAGTGCGCCGTCTGCTGGAACTGACGAAGCTTTGCCTTGAAGGCCGCGAGACCGCCGCGGAATACGACAAGGGACAGCAGCATCATCAGGCGCGCCGTCTGGCCCGTGAATCCATGGTTCTGCTGAAGAATGACGGCGGTCTGCTGCCGCTGGAAGGCAAGACCTGCTGCTTTATCGGCGATTTCGCGCAGGCGCCCCGCTATCAGGGTGGCGGCAGCAGCCATATCGAATCCACCGAGGTACTCAGCGCTGTGGATGCCGTCCGGTCTGTGGCGAAAGTCAGCTATGCCAGGGGCTTCGATGCCGATGGCGACAGCATGAGCGATGAGCAGCTGGCTGAAGCCGTCGCGCTGGCAAAGACGACCGATGTGGCAGTGCTGTTCCTGGGTCTTCCCGATGCTTACGAAAGCGAAGGCTATGACCGCAGGCATATGCATCTGCCCGCCTGTCAGGAAAAACTGCTGTACGAGGTGCTGAAGGTCCAGCCCAATGTGTGCGTGGTGCTCCACAACGGCGCGCCTGTCGAGATGCCGTGGGTGGACAGCGTGCCCGCCATTCTGGAAGCCTATCTGGGCGGCCAGGCCTGCGGCGGCGCGGTGGTCGATCTGCTCTTCGGCGCCGTCAGCCCCTGCGGAAAACTGGCGGAGACCTTCCCCCTGAAACTGGAAGACAACCCCTCCTACCTCAACTTCCCCGGATTCCGGGATGAAGTGGTATACGCGGAGGATATCTATGTGGGGTACCGCTATTATGACAAAAAGAAGATGGATGTGCTGTTCCCCTTCGGCCACGGCCTGACCTATACGACCTTCGCCTATGATGATCTCAAGCTCAGCAGCGATACCTTCAGGCCCGGCGAAAAGCTCACCGTATCCGTCCGCGTCACCAATACCGGCAAGACCGCCGCAAAGGAGATCGTGCAGTTCTATGTCCGTCCCGATCACGAAGGAAAGCCCCGTCCCGTGCGTGAACTGAAGGGTTTCGGAAAGATCCTGCTGCAGCCTGGCGAGAGCGGCACCGTGACCGCTGAACTGGATGACCGCAGTTTTGCCTACTGGAGCGATGAGACCCATGACTGGTTCGTGGAAGCGGGCAGATATGTGATCGAGGCCGCCGCCTCCAGCCGCGACATCCGCTGCGAGGAGAGCGTAAACGTGGAGAACAAACCCCTGAAGCTGCACATCGGCAGAGAAACCTTTGTGGGCGATGTGCGCAGGATCGCGGGCGCGGATGAGCTGCTGGAAGGCTTCATCGGCAAAGAGGCCTTTGCCCGGATCAATCCCTGGCTGTGCGAGCATGCCCTGTATCATGTGCTCTGCATGGTGAGCCAGAAACACATCAGAGAGGACGATTTCGATGCGCTTGTAAAGAAACTCAATGACCTGCAGAAATAAGCGCTGATCACAGTATAAGAATGCAGAAAACAGGCGGGCGCCCGTTCCGGGCCGCCCGCCTGTTCTTTTCTGCTGTTTCCCCTGCTGACAAAAGCAGGATCCGCATTCTGCAGCCCTGTCAGCTGATCATATGCACATCCACCTGCGGATAGGGAATGGAGATGCCGTTGTTCTTCAGTTCATCATAGAGCTGATCCTGCAGCCTGAATTTTACGGGCCAGTAATCCTCCGGCCTCACCCAGGCACGCATGGTATACTCTATCGCGCTGTCCCCGTATCCGGACAGCAGCACGCAGGGCTCCGCGGGCTCCTCCAGAAGCTCCGGCGCTGACCGGAGGAGCCGCAGCAGCACCTCTTTCACTTTTTCCGGCTCGCAGTTATAACTGATGCCGATCACCACATCCAGCCTGCGGTGACCGAGCGCCGTGTAGTTGGTCACTTCCCGCGTGGCGGTGATGCTGTTCGGGATATGAACAAGCTGGCCGTCAGGGGTCTCCAGCAGCGTATAAGTGAGCTCCACTTCCTTCACAGTTCCGCTGATCTCCCCCACTTTCACAAAATCTCCGGAAGCCAGCGGATGATTGGAGATCACCTGCACACCGCCCGCCACATTGCTCAGCACTTCCTGTACAGCCATGGAAACAGCCAGCAAACCCACCGACAGGATGGCGATCACACCGCCCATATCCACGCCGATGGAACTGATCACAGCAATGATCAGCAGGGCCCACAGAATTGTCTTTATCACCGTACAGATCAGATTCTGAACGCCTTTCGCCAGCCGCGTACGGTTCATCACCCTGGTAATGGATTTTCCCAGCAGACGGACAAGGAAAAATCCGGCGACCGCTGTCACACAGATGATCAGCAGGTTCTGCCAGCTGATGGACTGAACGATCTGAGTGATATTTTCCTGATCGAGCATATTGATCCTCCGCAAAACGCGGATCGCTCCGCGCGTTTTTCTGCGGATATTATAGCGCGTTCCGCTGCAGGTTGCAAGCAAAACGGAACAGAGAATGAACAATCACAGGTCCCCTCTCCCCTTGCGGATGAAGGGCATAAAATGCTATGATATGCAGGCGGGAACAGGATCTGTTCCTGTCCTTTATCATATCGAGGTGTATGAGATGTACGAGATACTGAAAAAAAGGGAACTGAACCCCACCGTTACACTGATGGAGATATCCGCCCCCCTGGTGGCCCGCAAGGCCGAGCCGGGGCAGTTCATTATTCTGCGCACCGATGAAAACGGCGAGCGCATTCCCCTGACCATCGCGGACTTTGACCGCGAAAACGGAACGATCACCATCATTTTCCAGATCGTCGGCGCCACCACCGAAAAACTGAATCACATGAAAGAGGGCGACTGTCTGCAGGATTTCGCCGGTCCTCTCGGAAAAGCCACAGAGCTGGAAGGCCTGAAGCGGGTCGCGGTCGTTGGCGGCGGCGTAGGCTGCGCCATCGCCTATCCCATCGCGAAAAAGCTGCATGAGACCGGCGCGCAGGTGGATACCGTGGTGGGCTTCCGCACAAAGGATCTGCTGATCCTGGAAGATGAATTCCGTGCTGTTTCCGATCAGCTGTATGTCATGACGGATGACGGCTCCGCCGGAGAAAAGGGACTGGTGACCGATGCCCTGAAAAAGGCGGTGAAAAGCGGCGCGAAGTACGATGCCGTCATCACCATCGGCCCCCTCATCATGATGAAATTCGTGTGCAGACTGACAAAGGAGTACGGCATCCGGACCATCGCCAGCATGAACCCCATCATGATCGACGGAACAGGCATGTGCGGCGGCTGCCGTCTCACAGTGGGCGGAGAAACAAAGTTCGCCTGCGTGGACGGACCGGATTTTGACGGTCATCTGATCGATTTTGATGAGGCCATCGCCCGTTCCAGCATGTACAAGCCCTTTGAACGCGCCGCCCATGAAAAGGTGTGCAACCTGTACAAGGAGGCGAACATCGATGCCTGATATGAAAACGCCCCGCCATGCCATGCCGGCACAGGATCCGCAGATCCGCAGCCGCAATTTTGAAGAAGTGGCTCTGGGATACACAAAGGAAACCGCCATGGCAGAAGCCCTGCGCTGCCTGAACTGCAAAAACAAGCCCTGCGTGGGCAACTGCCCCGTGCGGGTGCATATCCCGGATTTCATCAGACAGGTTGCCGCGGGAGATTTTGAGGAAGCCTACCGGATCATCCGCCTTTCCTCCTCTCTTCCCGCCGTATGCGGCCGCGTATGTCCTCAGGAGACCCAGTGTGAACAGGTCTGCGTCAGGGGCATCAAGGGTGAAGCCGTAGCCATCGGCCGTCTGGAACGCTTTGTGGCAGAC
>PITV01000187.1 GCA_017577285.1 Clostridiales bacterium | reverse complement strand
CCCATTTATCTTCCTCCGATCCGCTTTTTCCGGAAAAGGATCCCGTTTCTATATCAGTCTGTATGCCGCAGGCATGTGACGGCCCGGGCATACGATCCGATCGTCCATATATATGATATACATAATCCGTATTCAGAAAAAGACGAAAATATACGCAATTTGGGGCTATTTTTACGCATGAGCGGAAAAAAGCCCGGTTGTATCCGGAAAGCGGCGGAAAAAGCGGAGACAGAAAAAGCGCCGCCCCGTCATCCGGAGCGGCCCTTCTGTTCAGCGCGCGCTGTCCTTATTTTCTGTTTTTCTGTTTTTTTGTGCGTTTTCCCGGCGCGTCAGTTTCCCGCGATATCATCAACGATCAGCAGACCGCCTATGCCGATCAGGGCAGCGCCCGCCACGGCGCCGGCACCGGTGGCAGCCACCACAGTGCCCGCAAGCACCAGCACGCCGCCCGCGACGGCCTTGGTGTGGTTCTCGCAGAATTCCACGGTCTTGTTCCAGGTCTCCTTGCATCCGTCGCAGAAATCATCCCACAGGTTTCCGCCGTTCACATCCATCAGTTCGTTTTCGTTCAGTTCAGCGATCATAACATTGTTCATCATTTTTTTTGCTTCCTTTCTCTTTCCGCCCTCAGCCGGGGCTTTCTTTTTCATCTTTCAGTATCGTTTCCCGGCGGCTTTTTCCCGCCGGCATTTATGTATACGAACGAGAGGCCGCGAGGGCTACAGGGACGGGAAATTTTCTGTTCCCGGCGGGAAAGGGCGCGAAAAAAGCGCCGCGGGCGGCAGTGCCGTGCGGCGCTTTTTAGGATCTGTTTTTGCCCGCGGCCTTTCGCGGCGGGGCGCGTTTGCTCAATCGAACAGCTCGGTGGAAAAATAGCGCTCGCCGGTATCGGGCAGCACGGTGACCACCGTTTTGCCCTCCCCCAGCTCCTTCGCCATGCGCAGGGCGGCGGTGACATTGGTGCCGCTGGAGATGCCGCACAGGATGCCCTCCTCCCGGATGAGGCGGCGGGATGTCTCCAGCGCCTCGGCATCGGTGACGATCTCGATGCGGTCGTAGATGTTCATGTTCAGGTTCTCGGGGATCAGGCCGTCGCCGATGCCCATCTGCAGATGGGTGCCGATGCTGCCGCCGGAAAGGATGGCGGCGTTCTCGGGCTCAACGGCGCGGATGTCGATATCGGGATAGAGGGCCTTCAGCGTTTCGCCGATGCCGCTGAGGGTGCCGCCGGTGCCCACGCCGGAGCAGAAGCCGTGGATGGGCTTTCCCACCTGCTCCACGATCTCCAGGGCGGTGTGATACTTGTGCACCAGGGGGTTGTCGGGGTTCTCGAACTGCTGGGGCACCCATACCTTCGGATCCTCCCGCGCCATGCGCAGGGCGGTGTTCAGGCACTCGGCGATGCAGGCGCCGATATCCCCGGCGTCATGGATCAGCACCAGCTCGGCGCCGTAGGCGTGGATCAGCTTTCTGCGCTCCTCGCTTACGCTGTCGGGCATGATGATGCGCACCTTGTAGCCCAGCACGGCGCCACTGAGGGCCAGACCGATGCCCTGATTGCCGCTGGTGGGCTCCACGATGATGGTATCATGGCTGATATCGCCGCGCTTTTCTGCTTCCAGGATCATATTATAGGCGGTGCGGGTCTTGATGCTGCCGCCGATATTGACGCCTTCATATTTCACCAGCACCTCCGCGCTGCCGGCGGGCACCATTTTATGGCTGAGCCGGATCATGGGGGTGTGGCCGATGGCTTCCAGTACATTGTTGTAGATCATAAGAAAATGCCCCTTTCACAAAACGAACAGGAGCATTTTATCACGATACGGGGACGGTTTCAACGGATGGAGGCCCCGGGGACTGTTCATAATTTGTATACAAATCGCGCCGCGGCAAAAAGCGGCCCCTCCCCCCGCCGCAAAGCGGGGAAAGGGGCTTCGCAGGCATCAGTGCCTGTCATTCACTCCGGCAGGGCGTTCAGATCCAGCCAGATCACGGGACGCACCAGGATGTATCCGCAATCCGCGGGGGCGATGGCCACGGAGCCGTCGGTCTCCACGAACAGGCCCTCATCCAGCTGATCGGAGGGGCTGCGGAGCCAGTACCGGCCGGTAACGCGATCCTCCATCGTGCGGAAGGAGGGGTGGCCCTTGCCGCCGCCCTGCGCCGCGGCATAGTCGGTGGGGCTGACGCGGGATTTCACATTGCACATGGCATCGGGGAAGCGGTTGTCGATCCTGCCGAAATATTTCTCGGCCTCCGCGAAGGAGAGGATATAGACCCGGTCCTGCGTATCGGCGCTGTAATACAGGGAAAGCTCGCGGTAGCCCTGGCTCTGGCCGTTCTTCACGGTGACAGCGGGGATGGCCTGCTGCTCGCTTTCGCTGAAGGCGGCGCTCAGGAAATCGCTGTTCAGCCAGGCGCGCAGGGTGCTGGCGCCCCAGCTGGTATTCTGACGGACCTCATTGAAGGGACGGGCATCCAGGCCGTAGCGGCTGATGAGCATGGCCCTGCCGCCTTCGCAGGAAAGGACGAGCCAGTCAATGGGCTCCCTGCCGTTGCTCTCATCATTATCCTGCTCGTAGGCGCCGAAGGATACATAGGCGCCGGGCACGCAGTTCTGCCGGGTCGCGGGCTCAGCGGGCGGCACAGCCGCGGGCTCGGGCCGGGCGGAAAGGAACAGCGGGGCATTCGCGACGGCCGCGGCGGCTTCAGCCGCCTCGCGGGCGGCCTTCTCGGCGGCGGTCTCCGGCCACATGGAATAATCGCGGCCGGTCTGCGGCACCTGCTTCAGGGCGGCCTTTCTGCCGGGATCGCGCTCCGGCAGGGCGGATACATCGATCCACATGGCGGGGCGCACCGCCACATCGGGGAAGGTGTTCACAGGGATGGCGACAGCCGCGCCGCTGTCATCCACCGCGGCGGCGTATGTGCCGGCGAAGGCGGAATTGCGCAGCCACCACACGGCGGCGGCCTTTTCCTCCTTCGTGCGCCGGGGCGTATCCAGATGCACGCCTGCGCGGATGGCGTAATCGGTGACGGAAAGGCGGGAATCCATATTGGGATCCAGGCCGTTGACGCCGAAATACTTCTGCGCCTCCTCATAGTCCAGGACGAAGATCCTGTCCTTTGTATCATTTCCGCAGGTGCCGGACCAGTATTCCGCCGGCACGCCGTCATTGCTGTTTTTCACATCCACGGTGAGGATCAGCGCCTTCTCCTCCACGTTGAAGGCCCTGTCCGGGAAGGTGGTGTTCATCCACCTGCGCAGGGCGCAGTTCTCCCAGTCGGTCCCCACAAAGCCGGAATGATAGCCCATGCTGTCCAGGCCGTAACAGCTGATGATCAGCGCCCGGTCGTTCTTCATATCATATTCCAGCACCAGCCACTCGATGGGGGTCTTGTCATCCCCCGTGACGGTCTGGGGATAGCGGCCCAGCCGGATGATCTTTCCGCGCGTCATGAGATCCTCGGCGTACAGGTCGATGGAGCTTCCCGCCGCGCCGTCCTCCAGCAGCGGAAGACTGGCGTTCAGATAGGGCTCCGCCATGGAAAGGGCGATATAGCCCGTCTTCTCCTTGAAGATGATCCTGTACCAGCTGTCGCCGGTATCGGGATTCACCACATAGCCGTAGCAGGGGTACTTGTCCCCCTCCTTCGCCATGCCCAGCTTTTCAAAGCTGGAATCGGGGCCGGAGCGGACGTTGCAGCCGCGGATGACGCGCACCTGCCCGGCGGGGGCCTCGTCCTGCGCGGAAACGGATCCGCACACGGACAGCAGCAGCACTGCTGTCAGCAGCAGCGCGAAAACGGATAAGGATCTTTTACGCATATAAAGCCTCCTGTGAAAGGTCGGTGGTGATGACAGATCGCTCATGCCTTCAGTATACCCGACCCGGGCGGATTTATCAAGAGCAAATACACAAATACGGCAAAAGCGCGCCCCGCCGGCCGGGAAGAATGCCCGCCGCTTCTTGTTTTGCGGCGAAGGATATGCTATACTGTTAGTCACGGCCGGGTCTGGCGCCGCGTCCGGGGGATAAAAACGCGGATGCGGAAGGACAGACCGGAAACATCTGAATGAAGTAAATGAAGCACATTTGAATGGAATGAAACACATCTGATCGGGAGACGGACAGATATGAGTGAGAAACAAGTTATGGCGGCAAGGCATCCCGGAAAGGGCTCCCTGCCGGAAAAAGGCGCGGTAAAGTCAATCTCCGCGGGGAAAGGCCTGCTGCCGGTGCTGCTGATCGCGGCGGCGGTATTCGCCGTGCGCTTCGTCTGCGCGCTGTTCCTGCGCACGGGCCCCAACGTGCTGATCGATGAAAACCTGTACACCAGCATCGCCAAATCATTTTCCACCGATCTTTCGGTGTTCTACCGCGGGCATCCGGTGGACTATCCCTACCTGCTCTACCCCGCGGTGCTGTCGCCCGTATACATCCTGAACCGGCTCATCGGCGGGGATATATACCGCTGGGTACAGGCCTTCAACTGCCTGATGATGGCGTGCAGCGTGATCCCCGCGTACATGTTCTCAAGGGAATTCAGCGGCGACCGCAGAAAGGCCCTGACCGTATCGGCCCTGTACGCCCAGATGCCCGACGGATTCTACAGCGGGTTCCTGATGACCGAATCCCTGCTGTGGCTGCTGTCCGCCTGCCTCATCCTGTGCGCCTTCAGGGCGTTCCGCGCGGTAGTGCGGCAGGAGAAGGCGGCCGGCAGGTACGCCGTCCTGACCGCCGTGCTCACCTTCCTCATGTTCATCACCAAGCCCGGCGCCATCGCCATGGGC
>PITV01000186.1 GCA_017577285.1 Clostridiales bacterium | reverse complement strand
AAGGACGGATATTACCTCATCCGCACCGCCGCCGGAGACTTCGAGGCGAAGTATGTGATCAACGCCGCCGGCGTGGAGAGCGGACTCATTCACGAAATGGTGGCCGAAAAGACCTTCACCGTGATGCCCAACCGCGGTGAGTATTACCTGCTGGACAAGAACGAGGGCGGACGCGCGCATCATGTGCTGTTCCAGTGCCCCAACAAGGACGGCAAGGGCGTGCTGGTTTCCCCCACCGTGGGCGGCAACCTGATCGTTGGCCCCAATGCTCAGGCGACAGATGAGCCCGAGCGTCCCAACAACACCGCCGCCGGCATGGCGTTCGTGCGGGAAAAAGCCGCCAAAACCATGCCCTCCCTCACCTACCGCAATTCCATCCGCAATTTCAGCGGCATCCGCGCCAATACCGATCATGATGAATTCCAGATCGGCATCGCGGCAAAGAACTTCATCGATCTGGCCGGCATCAAGAGCCCCGGCCTCTCCTCCGCCCCCGCCATCGGCGAAAAGGCAGTGGAACTGCTGAAGGAATGCGGCTTCGATGCTCCTGCGAAAGAGCATCCCGTCACCACCCGCAAAAAGATCCGCTTCCGCAAGCTGGATGAGGCGGGCAAGCAGGCTGTCATCAAAGAAAATCCCCTGTACGGCCGCGTGATCTGCCGCTGCGAGACCATCACGGAAGGCGAGATCGTGGACGCCATCCATTCCCCCATCACTCCCTGCTCCATCGACGGCATCAAGCGCCGCGCGGGAAGCGGTATGGGACGCTGCCAGGGCGGCTTCTGCGGCCCGCGTGTGGCCGAGATCCTGCGCAGGGAACTGGGCATCGATGCCCTGGATATCCTGCAGGACGGCAAGGGCAGCAATATTCTGCTGAGCGAAACCAAGAAGGAGGCGGAATAAGTCATGTATGATCTGATCGTAGTCGGCGGCGGCCCCGCCGGTCTCGCCGCTGCCAACAGCGCGTGGGAAAAAGGCTTGAAGAAGATCCTGATCATCGAGCGCGACAAGGAACTGGGCGGCATCCTGAACCAGTGCATCCATAACGGATTCGGTCTGCACCGCTTCAAGGAGGAGCTGACCGGCCCCGAGTATGCCTCCCGCTTCATCAAAATGCTGGAAAGCACCGGTGTGGAAGTCATGACCGACACCATGGTGCTGGAGATCAATAAAGAGCATCAGGTGCATGTCATCAGCGCGAAGGAAGGCTACCGCGTCCTTGAAGCGAAGAGCATCGTGCTGGCCATGGGCTGCCGTGAGCGCACCAGAGGCGCCATCGCCATTCCCGGCGACCGTCCCGCGGGCGTGTTCACCGCAGGCAGCGCCCAGCGCTACCTGAATATGGAAGGCTACATGGTGGGCAAGCGCGTTGTCATCCTGGGCAGCGGTGATATCGGTCTGATCATGGCCCGCCGCATGACGCTGGAAGGCGCCAAGGTACTGGCCTGTGTGGAAGTGATGCCCTATTCCGGCGGCCTGATGCGCAACATCGTGCAGTGCCTGCAGGATTGGAACATCCCCCTGTACCTGAGCCACACCATCACCGATATCGTGGCGAAGGACGGCCGCGTATCCCATGTGACGGTCAACAAGGTGGATGAACGCCGCAATCCCATCCCCGGAACCGAAATGGAATTCGATTGCGATACCGTGCTTCTCAGCGTCGGTCTGATCCCCGAGAATGAACTGACAAGAGCCGCCGGCATCGAGATGGACAACCGCACCAACGGCGCAGTTGTATATGAGAACATGGAGACCTCCGTGCCCGGCATCTTCGCCTGCGGAAACGTGGTGCATGTGCATGATCTGGTGGATTATGTATCCGCCGAGAGCGAACGCGCCGGCGCTGCCGCCGCCAGCTATGTGCTGAACACCCCCGCCGAAAGCCCTGTGACCCCCGTTGTCAACGGCGATAATGTGAGCTACACCGTGCCCATGAAGATCCGTGCCGACAGGATCGAAAAGATGGCAGATGTGTTCTTCCGGGTACGCAATGTATTCAAGGAGAGCGTCATTGAGGTGAAGTGCGGCGATGAAGTGCTTCAGTCCTTCAAGCGTGATCACATGGCGCCCGGTGAAATGGAGCATATCCTGCTGGTAAAGAAAGTGATCGATGCGGCACAGGGCCGTGCCATCACCATTTCGGCAAGGGAGGCGTAAGAAATGAAAGAACTGGTATGCATCGTATGTCCCCGCGGCTGCCGTCTGAAGGTGGATGAGGAGAGCGGCTTTGCCGTCACCGGCAACAGCTGCCCCCGCGGCGCCGAATACGGAAAGAATGAGATCAGTCATCCCACCCGCGTGATCACCTCCACTGTGCGTCTGCAGGGCGGGCTCTATCCCCGCTGCCCCGTCAAGACCGACAGGGCTGTCGCCAAGGAGAAAATGCTGGATATCATGAAGAAACTGAATGCCGTCGATCTGACCAGCCCCGTGCACATCGGCGATATCGTGCTGGAAAACTGCGACGGCGAAGGCGCCAATATCATCGTGACGAAGAATCTGTAAGATTCAAACAGACTGTACAGTCCACATAAGAAAAACGGTATCCGTTCCATTCCGGGAGCGGATGCCGTTTTTTGAATCACATATTATCTGTCATTTTCTCTTCCTGCTGCCAAGGCCCAGCAGCCCGAGGACCGAGCGGGTCACGCTTCTGCCGAGTTCGCGCCCGGTCGTCGTGACGACTGAATTCACGAAGCTGTCCACAGCCTTCTGCCCTGTCGTCTTTTTTGAACGGGAGGATGTGCCGGCAGAGCGGGAGGAAGACGTTACCCGGCCGCCGCTGGTGCGCACCGGAGCGGTGATCTGCACCTGCCTTACGGGCTGGGGCGCGGGCTGCTGGATGATCTGCTGGCTTGAAGTGCCGTTGGTATACTGCATGACCTGACGGGTCTCATAAGTGCCGGTCTGAGGATCATACACCTGGAAGGTCACAGGCTGAAGTGTGGGGACCTGAGCATAGCGGTATTCCTGTCCCTGATAGTTCTGTTCCTGTGAGGCCTGCTGCACGGGGGTTCCCGCCTGCTCGCCGTTCAGCCTTGCGGCCAGTGTTTCATAGGCACTGACGCGGTCGAAACCGGTATCATATTTGGCGCCCACCGGATCGGTGCTCATCAGCACTCTGCGCAGATCATCTGAGATCGCGCCGATGGAAGACTGGGGGGGCAGAATGGTGGCGCGCTGAACGATGCAGGGCGCGCCGTCTTCATTCAGGAAGGAAAGGAGCGCCTCGCCGGTCTTCAGGTTGGAGATCGCCTCTGCGGTATCAAAGGCGGGGTTTGTACGGTAGGTTTCCGATACTGCCCTGATGATCTTCTGTTCCTGAGGCGTAAAGGCGCGCAGGGCATGCTGCACACGCCCGGACAGCTGACTCAGCACAGAGGAAGGCACATCGGTGGGATTCTGGGTGACAAAATACACGCCCACGCCCTTGGAACGGATCAGACGCACGGTCTGTTCGATCTTCTCCATCAGTGCCTTGGGGCAGTCATCAAACAGCAGATGCGCTTCATCAAAGAAGAAGACCATGCGGGGCAGGTCGCTGTCGCCCTGCTCGGGAAGCATTTCATAAAGCTCGCCCAGCATCCACAGCATCACAGTGGAATACATGACCGGTTTCTGGAACAGTTTGTCCGCGCACAGGATATTCACCATGCCCATGCCGTTTTCATCTGTACGGATCCAGTCTTCCAGATCGATAGCGGGCTCGCCGAAGAAGCTGTTGCCGCCCTGATCCTCCAGGATGGCGATGGCACGCTGGATAGCGCCCAGCGATGCCTTGGTGATATTGCCGTAATTCAGTGTGTACCGGGAAGTGTCCTCGCCCACATAGGCCAGCATTGCTTTGATATCCTTCAGATCGATCAGCAGCAGCCCTTCGTCATCGGCAATGCGGAACACCAGATGGAGCACACCGCTCTGGGTATCATTCAGCCCCAGCAGACGAGCCAGCAGAAGGGGCCCCATTTCCGTAACCGTCGTGCGTACCGGATGGCCCTTTTCCCCGTACACATCCCAGAAAGTCACAGGAGAGCCGTGAGGCGGGAATGCTGTGATGCCGCACTTGTCCAGACGCTTCTGGATCTTGTCAGTCACCTCGCAGGGTTTTGAAATACCGGCGAGATCTCCCTTCACATCCGCCATAAACACAGGGACGCCCAACTGGGAAAAGGCTTCCGCCATCACCTGCAGGGTAACGGTCTTTCCGGTGCCGGTGGCGCCGGAGATCAGCCCGTGACGGTTCGCCATGGAAGGCAGAAGGCATACCGCGCCCTCCCCGGAAGTTCCCACCCAGATATTTTTTTCATTGGTCAGCATAATCTTTTCCTCCGCTTCTGTATCTGCGATTTCAGTTTATATGATCCTGTTATCCGGGAGAGGTCATACCAGCAGCACGACAGCCGCCGCGCTGATCCCTTCCCCCCTGCCTTCAAAGCCCATTTTTTCAGTAGTAGTGGCTTTGACTGCGACATTTCCGGTATCTGTATCCAGCGCGCCGGCAATATTGCCGCGCATTTCATCGATATACGGAGCCAATTTCGGTGCCTGAGCAACGATCGTGATATCCGCATTTCCAACGCGGTATCCCGCTTCACGGATCCGTTTCGCGACCTCCTTCAGCAGCAGCATGCTGGAAATGCCCTCATACCTTTCATTCTTCTCCGGGAACAGGTGTCCGATATCACCCAGAGCCTGTCTCCTATTCACATCTTACGCTGCCGACCATCCACCTCGGTTTAGATTTGGGTGGTGGCGTGTCCTTGAAAAAAAAAACACACATTAGCACAAATGCTCCTCGCCGTTCTACTTGTATCTCCTTCCATGTTCA
>PITV01000185.1 GCA_017577285.1 Clostridiales bacterium | reverse complement strand
GTTGAAGAAGGCGCCAATATCGAAGGCATCTACTCCGCCGCCGATGTCAACGAGGATGCCCTGCTGGTCAACGGCTGGACCGTGATGAGCGAAGATGAAGGCACCGCCATGATGGACGATGACATGAAGGCCCTGTTCGCCAGCGCTTTCCCCGAGGGATTTGCCGGCGCCTCCTACACCGCCGAAGAAGTGATCGCCTCCAAGGCGATGGATGACGGCAGCGTGCTGTATCTGTTCAAGGGTACCCAGACGTTGGTCATTGCCGAGCCCGTGACCAGAGACGGATTCACCATCATCAGCGTCATGACCGATGCTGAAGGCAACCGCACTGCTGAATTCCGCGATTTCTTCGCCGTCGAGGATGCTCCCGAGACCTGATGCCCCGCGATCCGGAAAACGATAAAACAGATCAAAACAAAGTGCCCTGCCGTGCAAAAGCGGCAGGGTTTTTCTTTGCGTCATCCGCTGTATTCCTGTTTTTGCTGTATCTTCGCATCGTCTTGTCCGTCATCTTATCCGGCGTTCCGCCTTGCCGTATCCCCTTTTCATCCGCTTCTTACCGCCCGGATCATAATATAAGGCACCCGCCGGAAACGGCTGGAAACAGGCGGAAAAGATATCAAAAGAGATATCAAAAACCACCGGCTGAACCGGCGGTTCTGTTCTGCACGGATCTTTACGCGGCGGGACAGGCCCGCGGGACGCGTTCCTTCATCAGCCCCAGCTGTAGGTGATCAGACCGTATACGTAGAGAAATGCGATGAGTGCGGGCACCAGATATTTGAAGACGGGCTTCATCCATTTTCTTATCTTCATGCCGGTGCCGGCATTGGCCTCCGTGAGGAAGCCATCCCATCCCCAGCCGATGCGGGTGCAGCAGAAGAAGGTGTAAACGAGAGCGCCCAGCGGCACCAGATTGGAAGTGACGATGAAATCCCAGAAATCAAGGAAGACGCTGTTCTCCCCGAAGGGATGGAAGGGGATGACGCTGTAGCCCAGCGCGGTGGTGGATGCCAGCAGCGCCATGCCGGCGCCGCAGACCAGGCAGCCCCTGGGGCGGCTCCAGCCCGTCATATCGCGTACCATGGACAGGATGCTCTCGAACACCGCCAGCACCGTGGACATGGCGGCAAAGGTCATGAACAGGAAGAACACGGTGCCCCAGATCCTGCCGCCCTCCATGTTGCTGAACACGCTCACCATGGTATCAAACAGCAGCGCGGGGCCGGCGCCGGCGTTTCCGTCATTGTAGGTGAAGCAGGCGGGAAAGATGATGAGGCCCGCGCCGACCGCCACAAAGGTATCCAGACAGATGATGCGCACGGATTCGCCCATCAGGGAGCGTTCCTTGCCGATGTAGCTACCGAACACCGCCATGCTGCCCACGCCGAGCCCCAGGGTGAAGAAAGCCTGGTTCATGGCGGCGGCAAACACCTTCATATCCAGCTTGCCGAAATCGGGCAGCAGATAGAAGGCGAGCCCCTCCTTCGCCTTCTCCAGCGTGAAGGCGCGGACGGTCAGCACAAGGATGAGGATCAGCAGGCCCGTCATCATGATCTTGGACACCCGCTCCAGACCGCCCTGCAGGTTGAAGCACAGGATGCCGAAGCCCAGCGCCACCGTCAGCAGCATATAGCCGATATTGGCAGGGGCGTCAGCGGTCATGCCGGCATAGCTGAGAGACTGAAAATCCCCGGTGAGGAATTTGATGAAATAGCAGATGATCCAGCCCGTGACCACGGTATAGAAGCACATGAGCGCCGTATTGCCGATGAGCGCCGCGGGGCCGTGAACATGCCAGCGCTTCCCCGGCTTTTCCAGCCGTTTCAGCATGGTAAGGGGGCTGGTCTGCGCCGCCCGGCCGATGGAAAGCTCCATCACCAGCACCGGCAGCCCCAGCACCAGCAGGCAGACAAGGTACAGCAGCACAAAGGCGCCGCCGCCGTTCTGACCCACCATCCAGGGAAATTTCCATATGTTTCCGCAGCCGATAGCGCACCCGGCGCTCAGCATGATAAAGCCCAGGCGGCTGCCCAGGCGTTCTCTTTTCTCCATATACAGACCTCGTTCAGATGATCAGATTCTACCGCCGGAAGCATCGCGGCGGGCGGTGCGAAGAACTTTCGTGCCCCGTCCGGCAGCGGATGGCACAAAAAGCGGGGACGGCCCGGCGGGACCGTCTCCCGTATATGAGATCAACGTGTTCAGGCACGCGTTTCCGTTTCTCCCGGATCTGTGCCGTGCGGGGCGGTGTTCCGGCGCTTACTTGCAGAACATCGCGCATATATCAACGCCGATCGCGTAAGCGGCCGCCATGCATTCCTTGTAATACGCATTTTCCTCATCACAGTCGTCAAAGATGTCTCCGACATCTTTGTGAGGCATGCCGCCCGCGACCATATCCAGCTCGTCATCGGTAAGCTCGGTCAGACGGGCGCTGTACTTGTGCGCGCTGTCCAGTATATAGTTCCTGATGATCTCCGTACGGCGTCCCTCATCGGTGATACCGGCAGTCAGACGGTCGAGTTCGTCCTTTACTCTGCTCATTTTTTCATATCCTCCTCATATTGGTCTTTATCCCGCATACATTCATCCAGAAAAGCTCGGAGCGAGGCCTTTGTAACGGCACCGCGTAGCGTATGGCTGCCGCACTGCAGGAAGGGCACACCCTGGTGCGGATAGGCCTTTGCCTCCTCCTCATCCAGCGTCTCATCCAGATCGACCACACGGATGTCCGGATAATCGGGCAGGTTTCTGCGCATGATCTCCTTCATCAGAAGGCACGCCGGGCAGGTCTCCCGCATGATGCGTATCAGCTGCACACCCGCTGTGTTTCTCTCATACGCCATAGTCTGCCCCGTCCTTTCCCCCGCATGTCATAAAACGGCGGAACGCTTCCATGAAGCGCTCCATCTCCGCGTCAGTCGTCAGGTGCGACAGGCTGACGCGTACGCTGCGGGCCGCTGCATCCCGGCTGCCGGTCAGCGCCTCTACCGCGGCGGAATACGAGACGCTGCGGGCACACGCCGTGCGGGTGGAGAAAAAGATGCCTTCCCGGTCGAACCATCGCTGTGTTTCCTCCGCAGGAATGCCCGGAACACTGAAATTCAGTATATGCGGAACGGCGTTCGCCGGCGAATTGACCGTCACGCCGTCAAAATATTCCAGAAAGACCCGAAGCCTCTCATTCAACTGACGTACGCGGGCGTACTTCCGTTCCCGGTCCCGCAGTGTTTCGCGAAGAGCTGCTGTCATCGAAAGGATCAGTTCCGCCGGCGGGGTGCCGCTCCGAAACAGGGTGGTGCTCGCTCCTCCCTGCACCTGCGGCCTGAGGGTCACCTTCCTTTTCCGGATCAGGGCGCCGATCCCCCGGATACCGTAAAACTTGTGGGCGGAAAGAGAAATCAAATCCGCGTCCGCAAGATCTGTATCGCATTTTCCCGGTGCCTGGGTCGCATCCGTGTGGAAGATCACACCGGGGAACTCCGCCTTCAGCATGCGCCCCAGTTCCTCCACCGGCTGGCGGATGCCCGTCTCACCGGAAACCGTGCCGACAGACACCATCAGTGTGTCCGGGCGGATCAAACCCCGCAGCGCGCCGATATCCACACGACCTTCCCCGTCCAGCGGCGCCATATCGAAAGAAGCGCCCCGGTCCATCAGCGTGCTGACTGGCGCAATCACCGAGGAATGCTCCATCACATCGGTGATGATATGTCCCTTTCCCTTCGGATAATACCGTTCAAAGCATCCCTTCAAGGCCAGATTGTTTGCCTCTGTCGCCCCGGAGGTATATATGACCTCGCGGTCTTCCAGCCCGAGCAGCGACAGGAGCTCATCGCCCGCCACGAGGATGTGGCCGGCGGTCTCCCGCCCCGGCTCATGCGCGGAATTCGCGTTCAGCACGCTCCCGCAGGCCTCTGTGAACGTCCGCACCGCCTGTTCGCAGGGCGGCGTCGTGGCGCTGTAATCCAGATAGATACGTTCTGTTCCGTTCATAATTTCCGATTTCTCACACATCTGTTTCATTTTCATGACTGATCATACCATAAAAACAGAAAAAATACAATAGATAAAACCGCGTGATACACGCGCGGGAAAGGGCTCCGCGATTGACGCGGACCGGACGGGGGCGTATAATGAGGCAAAGAAACCGCAGACCGGGAGAGGATCATATGACCTGCGTACAGACGAAAAAGGAATACATGACCGGCTGGCACACATGGAACGTGCGCAGCGTGCTTTCCCATGTGCACATGCCGGAGGGCTTTGCCCTGAACATCGCCTTCAAGGAATACCGGGAAGGGCATTACCTGAAGGAAACACTGGTGGGCCGCTTCACCGATGAATACGGCAGAGAACCCGCCGAGACCGCTTTTCCCGGCGCCCACGCCTTTGATGAAAGCTATACCGGTATGACGGTCATCTGGTGCGGCATGAAGATACGGGTGGAATCGGCTGCCGCCGGGGATGAGCTCGTTCTGCTCGTGACGCCTTTGGAAACACAGAAAAAGCCTCCCATGCTGGTGCTGGAAGGCGGGTTCCTGTGGGGAAAGCCGGGATGGGCTGAAAGAAACGGGAATATCCTGACCGGGCATTCACCCGCCGGGGATATAAAAGTATACACATCGGGCACGCCGGCGGAGGATCCGAACATCCCGGTGCAGACGGCGTTCCTTTCCGTCACCCTTGACGGACCCGTCGCCTTCACAATTGGAAAAGAGATGACCGCCGCCGGAGCCCGGGCGCTGATAGATGAGCGCAGAGCCCGGCACGCCGCGAAGACAGAGGCGCGGTACGGCGCGCTGCAGCCCATGTATGAGGCCATGGAATCGGCCGTCATGTGGGATACGGTC
>PITV01000184.1 GCA_017577285.1 Clostridiales bacterium | reverse complement strand
GTATATGTATCTCGGTGAACATATAGCCCAGAAGAAGGCGGTTTATGAGCGTTATCGTGAGGGCTTGAAAGATCTGCCGGTAGAAATGAATCCCGTTGTTGAAGGTACAGAGCCTAATTACTGGCTGTCCGCACTGATCATCAATAAGGATGCAATGTGCAGGCAGGTGCGCGATGACTGTCACGCGATTTATGTGCCGGAGCATGGAAAGACCTGCCCGACAGAGATCCTCGAAGCGATCGCATCTGTCAACGCGGAGGGGAGACCTATCTGGAAGCCTATGCACATGCAGCCTATGTATCGTATGCATGAGTGTGTTGGACGTGATGGCAGTATCCGTTGCAGGACAAATGCCTATATCGCCGGCGGAACGGAGGATACCGGAGCAGATATTTTTGAGCGCGGCTGCTGCCTGCCGTCAGATAATAAAATGCTTCCTGAAACGCAGGAAAGGATCATTGATGTGATCAGGGCCTGCTTTGAATGATGATTCGCATGAGGCATCATATATAATATTTATTGAATGATAATAGAATATTATGTCCGTCTCTCAAACAATGATTTCAGTGTGTGGGAGACGGATTGTTTTATTATTGACAGTTGTTGGGTGTGTTCTGTGGATGATTATCATATCCCTGCAGACGGATTTATTTAAACCTCATGGGAGACAAGGGAAGAACGCACATGATAGTTATTAGGAAAGGTGTTGCTGAAAATATTCTGAAAAAAGTTATAAAAAGATGTTGACAAAGAACATGAGAAGTAGTAATATATTACCTGCACCGCGAAAGGCGGTTGGATGACGCGGGGTAGAGCAGTTTGGTAGCTCGTCGGGCTCATAACCCGGAGGTCGAGGGTTCAAGTCCCTCCCCCGCAACCAAATGGCTCCGTAGCTCAGCTGGCTAGAGCATTCGGTTCATACCCGGAGTGTCATCTGTTCGAATCAGATCGGAGCCACCAAATGGGGCATTAGCGCAGTTGGTAGCGCACCACACTGGCAGTGTGGGGGTCAGGAGTTCGAATCTCCTATGCTCCACCATCCCGGATCCCTTGTAAGACAAGGTTTCCGGGATTTTTCTTTGCTTGTTTTAGTGCGTGATAACCCTCCAGTGAAATTGCATATGCCACAATAAATACCCCAACCAGCATCTATCAGGTGCTTTTTTTGTTATATGAAAATATGTAACAGAAATCACATTATCACAAAAAATACGAGTCTCCCTTAAAAACAAAGGGGGAATATTGTGAATTAATCGCAATAATGTGAAAGCTGCTGGAAAGGTATGTGTGAATAATAAATGATTTTTCAGATGCTCTGTGAATAACAAATACTTCTTCTTTTGCGAATCTCTAAAAACTATGTTAGAATGATCCTGTTACAGAGAGATAGAGAGATATCTTGGAGGGAAATATGATAATGGATATTGATGCACCATGGGCGGATATGGTACCAGAGGGTGATTTTATCTCTGAGGCGCCAACATACAGGGTTGGTGAGTGTTTTGATCTGTTCCATGAAGAAAGGTTCGTCTGCGGAGATGACAGATACTCTGATCTGAAATACTACTATTATGATCCGACTGAACACGGATATACGAAAGGCAGAAAATACCCCTTGCTGATATTCCTTCATGGAACTTCGAACTCACTCGCCGGTATAACCTGTATCAATTATTCCGGAGCCGAACGGTTTGCATCTCCTCGTTATCAGGCGGACATGCAGGGAGCGTACATACTTGTTCCTGCAGCAAATGAGTACAGGGATGATAAGGGAACATATGGCTCTTGGTGCAAAGAGTATGCAGAGGCACTTTACAGGCTTATCCGTGAGTTTACGGAAAAATACGGGGAGGATATCGAAAAGAAATTTCTGCTTGGCAATTCATCGGGCGCTGCAATGACGATGATAATGGGAAAGACCTATCCGTGTTTCTTTAACGCGCTGATCCCGGTGGGAACAGCAGCGATACTGGATGATGATACGCTGGATCAACTGGATGGATCGAATGTTTATTTATTCTACGCAATCGGCAAAAAAGATGAATTCCATGATTTCAACAGTGAAGCGCTACCCCGACTTGAAAAACTGAATTCGTTGAAGAATTGCTTTGTCTATATACCGGAGTGGGTGAGGAATGGAGATAAAGGAATCGCGTCTATTAAAGGCGGTGTGGAAATGGACCAGCATTGCCTGATGAACGCGGTTCAGGCAAATCTGATGTTCGATGACGGGACGCCGATGGATGAACGCCTTCCGCGGGGAATGACCGGATGGATCGATGAGGTGAACCGGAACGGCAGCGGGAGAGGAAGAGAATTTGCCCCTCACGGTGGTGTGTTAAAAACAGGGTATGTGAAGATCAATGACAGCGTATCACTGTACTATGAGGAATACGGCAAAGGCGACAGGATCATTCTTTCCGCACAGTGCGGTTTCTACCATCGCGGGATGCAGCAGAGAATGGCTGAACTGGGTTATCATGTCTACTGTATCACCTTGCGCGGTTTTCACCCGTCTTCATTGATTAAGGATGACTATGGTGACAGATGGTATGATGTGTTTGCCTCTGATGTACTTGCCTTTGCCGACAGGATGGGAATCAAACGCTTCTCGTATATGGGTGCCTCTCATGGAGCCGGAGTTGGCTGGCATCTGATGCTGGCGGGGCAGGAGCGAATCGAAGCATTTATCGCGGTGGTTCCCGGGCCGCACAGTTTAAAAGAAGACACCATGTCATACAGGCAGATGCTGGAGCAGGGGATCATAAAGACGATTCCGCCTTTTGATCCGCCGATCGATAATGATGCGGCACGGCAGGAAAGACGTGATTACAGAAGCAGATGGATCTCCGGCGGACCGCAGGCCTTTGAAGAGGAGAAAAAACTGGATTACGGGCGTCCGCTGATGCGGATGGGCAGTGAGGAGAAACTGTGCGAGGCCTTGCGAAAGATCACTGTACCTGTTCTCATCATTGGCGGGTATGATGATCCGATCAGTACACCAGAACTGATGATGCGTACAGCCGGATGCCTGCCTCATTGCAAAATGGTCATATATTCGAATTGCGGACACAATATCGATACTGATCTGATCGAGGAAACCGCTGATGAAGCCGACAGGTTCATTCGAAATGTGCTTGCTTCAGGCAGACATTATATCCCTGTATGACACATAACAGAAAAGAAAACTAATACCGTCCGGCAGGAAAGCGGCATGACCAGAAACATGCCGCTTTTGCTATATTTTAAAAATAACTACCGCATTTCAAAATACATTAGATATTGTTTTTCCGGGGTGTTGAATTGACACACTGTGTATACAATGATATAATATCATCTGTTGCCGATGAAACGGTTTATTTTGTGTTATCTGATTTGAGACACCGTTGACCGGCGTGTGTCTGCAGGCATGTTTTCACCGGACGAAGTATCTGCTTTTATCACAGATACGGGAATGAAATGGATCTGTGTATAGAAGTTGGTGTGCTTTGGCCCGGCATCATGAACCTGCTGCCCGATGATGAATGCTGCCGGAGAATGCGATGCATACGAGAACAAAAGAGTTGACTCAGGCTGCTTTTTCCACTGTGGTATCTGTGGTGATCCTGGCTCTGGGTTTTCAGCTAACATTCGGTGAGTATTTCTGGTATTTCTGCGCGTGTATCGCGCTTTCGATACCGGTGTCGAACCGTTGGAAAGTATGTTGCTTTGTTACTGTATCCGCGCTTTCGATCATGCTGTGCCCATCGTATCTGTACCTTTGCAGTTATATTCTGTGGCTGGGTCCGTACGCGCTGATCCAATGCGCAACGGAAAGTATGCCGGGCGTTCTGCGTTTTTTCATCAGGTATGTCTGTTTCCTGGCGGGGGCTGTTGCTGTTTTATGGACGACCCCTATGCTGTTTGTTCAGTTATCATCTGTCAGTAAGGAATGGGTCATTCCGGCTCTGCTTATTGCGGCGGCTGCGGCGATCCCGCTGACATATCTTTATTCTATCCTGTATGAGCGCGTAAGCCATGCAGTAAGAGAAAGGATCCTCCGTCTTCTATGAAGTTCTATCTTAAGATATTGCAGGAATTGAGATCGGAACCGCATACGATGCGTACGGTATATAAACATGCCTTCAGCTTTTCTGATGAGGTAGCTTTTGAGTATAGCCGGAACCTGATCATTCATCGTGTTACCTATGCGGAATGCCGTAAAGAAGTACAGAGGATATCCTGCCTGCTGAAAGATAAATGCCGGAATGAAGAGATCATCGCCATTGTAATGCAGAATTCACCCCTGTGGATCGAGTGTTTCTGGGCGGTATTGATGTCAGGCAAAAAAGTTATGCCTGTTTCTCCGGAGATGCCGCTTCCTGTTTTAAAACAGTGTCTCGGCCAGGCGGGCTGCCGTGCCTTGCTTGGCGATGTTTCCGTGGATGGCTGCAGATGCATATCCTGTGAGGAACTGCTGAACGGATACTGCGTACAGGTTCCGGTTGAAGAGCCTGAGACCGGATGGGGAGATGAAGTTATTCTTACCACATCCGGAACCACGGGACGGCCCGAAGTGTTCTCCTATACCGGAAAGGAGATATGCAGTCAGATACTGAACAGCAACTATGTGCTGGATCACAGCAAGGACATTTCAAGATTCTGGAAAGGGCATATCAAGCAGCTTGCTTTTCTGCCGTTCTCTCATATATTCGGGCTGACCGCCTGCTATCTTTGGTTTGTGATCTTCGGGCTCACATTTGTTTTTCTGGAGGATTATGCTCCGTCTACGATCCTGAGGACCTGCAGACTGCATCAGGTGACTCATATTTTCGCTGTGCCGCTGCTGTGGGATTCCCTTGCAAGCGGCATCAGAAAAGAAGCGGAAAGCGCCGGTCTTACAGCAAAACTGGAAAAGGGGATCAG
>PITV01000183.1 GCA_017577285.1 Clostridiales bacterium | reverse complement strand
AGCGGAGAGAGAAAACGGCACGCTTCCGGTATTGAAAGCATTTGAAACTGAAGAACATACTGTAAAGATCGAATTCAGGGAGGAATAAGAGATGAGTAAGAAAATGACCTTTGCGCTTTGTTTCTGCAACCGCGGATTCATGCCCGGTGAACTGATCTACGGTGCCAGAGATGACATGGTCAAGGCGGTAACGGATGCCGGCTATGATTATATCATGATGGACAAGGAACTGACACGCTACGGCGGTATCGAGACCCGCGATGAGGGTATGCTTTACGCGTCATGGCCGAAACAGCACCGGGATGAATATGACGGAGTCATCTTTTCCATGCCGATCTTTGCCGATGAAAACGGCGCCATCACTGCCCTGCAGGATGCGGGCGTGCCCATTCTGATGCAGGCGTACCCCGATGAGATCGGCAAGATGGATTTCGCGCACAGGCGTGACGCCTATTGCGGCAAGTTTTCCGTAACAGATGTATTAACCCAGTACGGAGTGCCCTTTACTGTGCTGAAGCCGCATGTGGTGCATCCTCTTTCCCCGAAATTCCGTGAGAATCTGCGCGATTTCGCCGCGATCTGCCGTGTGGTCAACGGTATGAAACGGTTCAACCTCGGCTGCATCGGCGCCCGTACTACGGCATTCAAAACTGTGCGCTTTGATGAGATCGCCATGCAGAAGAACGGCATCAATGTGGAATCCTTTGACCTGTCCGAGGTGTTTGACAAGATCGCCGCGATGAAGGATGATGATCCCGCGCTCATCGCCAAGATTGAACATCTGAAGGATTACACCGATTTCTCGCAGGTGCCTGAAATGAACATGCTCAATCTGGGCAAACTGGCTGTCGTGATCGACCGGTATATTGAGGAATATCATCTGGATGCTCTGGCGCTGCGCTGCTGGAATGAGATGGAAGCGCATCTGCGCATCTGTCCCTGCGTCCTTCTTTCGGAACTGAATGACCGCGGCATCGTTGCCAGCTGCGAGATCGATATGTGCTCCGCCATCACTATGAGAGCGATGCATCTGGCGACAGAGAAGCCTGCTGCTGTTCTGGACTGGAACAACAACTACGGCGATGATGAGAATAAGGTGATCCTGTTCCATTGCGGTCCTGTGGCACAGAGCCTTATGACCTGCAAGGGAACAGTGACGAATCACAAGATGTTCGACAAGACGGATCCCGGCTCCGGCTGGGGCTGCAATGAAGGCCGTATCAGGGAGATGCCTGTTACGATCTCCAACTGCCAGACCAAAGACGGAAAGATCGTGATCTACGCTTCCGAGGCGCGCTTTACGGACGATCCCATCGAGGACGGATACTTCGGCTGTGCCGGCGTTGCTCAGATCCCGAACCTTCAGGATAAGATGATCACCCTTGCCAGAGGCGGATTCAAGCATCACACCTCTGTCAGCGAAGGTCATGTGAAGGATATCCTTAAAGAAGCGCTCACAAATTATCTGCACTATGAATGGGTTGAGATAGACTGATATGAAGATCGCCGGATTGGATATCGGAACCACCGGATGTAAGATCACGGTGTTCAGCGAAACGGGTGAAAGACTGACAAGAGCATATCGCGATTATCCCGTGCTGCGCAGTGTCGGGAAAGATGAGATGGATGTATCCGTCATCATGACATCCGTCATTGAAGTCATCCGTGAGGTTTCATCACAGTATGATGATATCGGCGCGATCGGGGTCACCAGCTTCGGTGAGACTTTTGTCATGACAGATGACAGGGGCGAGCCGCTGCATTCATCCATGCTCTATACGGACCCGCGCGGGGAGGAAGAGTGCGCGTATCTGAACGGGCGGGAAGGTGAAATGAAGATCGCCCGGATCACAGGTCTCAGACCGCACTCCATGTACAGTCTGTCAAAGATGATGTGGATAAAAGCGCATCAGCCGGATGTCTATGACCGCGCGAAACACATATTCCTGATCGGGGATTATGTTGTATGGCATCTGACCGGAAACGCGTATATCGATTACTCACTCGCGTCCAGAACGATGGCTTTCGATACGGAGAAACTCTGCTGGAGCAGGGAACTGCTTGATATTGCCGGCATCGATGAAAGCCTGCTTTCGCGACCGGTGCCGACCGGCACATGCTGCGGGAAGATCACTCCCGAAATGTCGGAGAAGACAAAACTGGGCAGGGATACGCTGGTTGTGATCATCGGTCATGACCAGGTGGCGGCCACGGTCGGCGCTGGTGTATTTACATCGGATACCGCGGTGGACGGAGCCGGTACAGTGCAGTGCCTCACGCCTGTTTTCGACAGGCGTCCCGCTGCGGAAATGATGTATGACGGCTATTACGCGATCGCACCTTATCTGTCTGACGGAAAGTATGTTGCATATGCCTTCTCGTACACGGGAGGCTCTCTGATCCAGTGGTGTCTGGATACTCTGTGCAAGGCTGAGAAGGAGATAGCAAAGGAGCAGGGCGTATCAGTCAATCTGCTGCTGGAGCAGGAGTATGCGAACAAACACGGAGATGAACCGAGCGGTCTGCTCGTGCTCCCTCATTTCTCCGGCGCCGCAACACCCTATATGGATAACGGTGCCCGGGGCGTGATCGTGGGAATGAGTGTGCGCACGACAGTGGATGAGATCTACCGCGCCTGCATGGAAGGTGTTGCTTATGAGATGTATCTGAACTGCAGGTATCTCGAAAGAAAAGGCGTATCATTTGAGCGTATCGTGGCCACAGGCGGCGGGGCGAGGAGCAGGGTGTGGATGCAGATGAAAGCAGACATGCTCAACAGGCCGATCACCGCGCTCGAAACAGTGGATGCCGGCACAGTCGGCAGCGCGATGCTTACCGGCGTTGCCTGCGGTGTTTTCAAAGATCTTCAGGACGCGGCAGGATATATGGTGCATGAAACGGGGAAATTTGAACCGAGAAAAGAAATGCACGAAAAGTATATGAAGGCGTTCTCAAGATATGAAGGACTATATGAGGCTGTGAGACCTCACATTGAATAAGGGAGGGTATATACATGCTTGTTAATCTGAAGGAAATATGCCGGATCGCAGAAGAGAAGAACATGGCTGTCGGCGCGTTCAACGCCTGTTCTCTGGCTTCATTGAAGGCTGTATTCAGGGCGGCCGAGGAAATGCAGGCGCCCATTGTGATCCAGTTCGCGCAGTGCCATGAGGTGTACAATTCCCTTGAGGATGTAGGGCCCCTGATGCTTAAATACGCGCGTAATGCTTCCGTTCCGGTATGTGCGCATCTGGACCACGGCGAGGATCTTGATTACCTGAAAAAGGCGCTGGATATGGGCTTTACCGGTATCATGTTTGACGGATCGACATTGCCTTATGATCAGAATGTGGAACTCTCCGCCCGTGCCGCTGAACTGGCTCATGCCTGCGGCGCCAGCGTTGAAGCGGAGCTTGGAAGCATGGGAAGACGTGAAACGGGAGCGGGTGTCGGCAGCGGAGCGGATGATGAGACAAAGATCTATACCGATCCCGATCAGGCCGCGGCGTTTGTACGGGCAACCGGGATCGATGCCCTGGCGTGCTCCTTCGGCACGACCCACGGCATTTATCTGACAAAACCGAAACTCAATTTCGATGTTGTCAGCAATGTCAGAATAAATACCGGCGGCATGCCTATCGTCATGCACGGCGGCAGCGGTGTATCGGATGAGGACTTCTATAAGGCGATCAATGCCGGTGTGCGCAAGATCAACTATTTCACCTATATGGATAAGGCTGCCGGGCTTTCTGTCAAGGACCGGCTGCTGACGCTGAACGAGGAGCATCCTCTGTTTGCCGAACTCACCCTCACGGCTGAAAAAGCCATGACAGAGAACGTGAAGAAAGCGATCGCGGTTTTCATGAACAGGTGATCCTCAGATAAATGTGAACTGATCATCAGAAAACAGCACGGCTGTCTGTTGAAGGATCTGAATGTGGATATTTCCGGCAAACACAGCGGACAGCAAGCGATAGCAGAATAAAGACACCGGTTTCCCGTGAAGGGGAGACCGGTGTCTTTTATCTTTTTATGATGAAGACCTGATTTTGTGAATGCGGTGCTTTATTTCACGTACATTCTTTCAAAAAGTGTGATCAGCTGTGTCGTCATCACGGAGGTGGTATCGCTGTAAACATCGCTCTTGCAGGGATAAGCCGCATTGGAATACACATGCAGTCCGCAAGGATCATCTGAGGTGATATCATAAAGCGCGAATGCCGCCTCAAAGAGAAGTGAGCCCCAGCAGATATGATATTCGCTGCTGACGATGATGACATCCGTGATCTGAGGCGCTTTCGCACGCAGGATCTTTGTTGATAGGGTGGCGTTTCCAACGGTACTTGTGGACCTATCCTCGATCAGCAGGCGTGACCGGGGCAATCCGTGCCGTATCAGCCAGTCTCCCATGGCACCTGCCTCAGTGACAGACTTGTTGCTGGACGCGGTTCCGCCGCCGGTGCACAGTACCATCATTTCAGGATACTGTTCCGCACAGGTGAGGGCGACCTGCAGCCTGCCGATCAGTTCCTTCTTCATGCTGCCGTCAGCATTCAGCCCGTATCCAAGCACAACGATACATTTGTTCTCAGGATGATCAATGCCTTCAGGAAGGCTGTCAAAATGGATGGTTTGTTCTGTATTCAGCATTTGCCAGTAGTCAAGAATATACGCAAGTGTATCCGCGAGACGGGGATCATTTTGGCGAAGCGTATCCATTTGCGCGCTGATGTCAGCAGTCCCTTTGCTTTTTCCCCAAAGATTGATGATCTCCTTCGCAGTACTGAGCGCTGCTGCGCGGTTTTCCGCGATGGTTACGGCGGGATGGGCCGCAGCCACCACCAACAGCATCACACAGCACATATATCCATATGACGCTGCCGCCGACCTACCTTTCGCAGTATTGTTGGCGGGTGCTCGCCTTACAAAACAAAACAATACCATCAACTGAATAGGATTATAGCACACTTCAGAGCCA
>PITV01000182.1 GCA_017577285.1 Clostridiales bacterium | reverse complement strand
ATCCTGTACAGTTTTCCCTCCTCCAGGCGCAGGACGGTTTTCTCCAGGCGCAGTTCCAGAAGGACCGGGGCATCACTGGAATATCCGTTCGAGGCATAGAACAGCGCGACACGCCCGTCCCCAAAGGTGATCCGCGCTTCCACCGTATCCTCAACCTCGATGATTCCCTGCAGCCGGTGATTGGACATACGGGATGCGACTGTCAGCGGCTTTCCCATGAACTGTAAAAGAAGATCCAGCGTATGGATCGACTGGTTTATCAGCGCTCCGCCGCCCTCTGTCGCCCACTTTCCGCGCCAGTCACCGGCGGCATAGTATGCGGCGTCACGGTTCCAGGTGATAAATGCCCTTGCGGACAGCAGTTTTCCCCATTCTCCGGATTCGATCATCTGTTTTGCCATGCCGACCGGAGCATTATATCTGTTCTGAAAGCATACGCCGATCCTGACCTTCTCAGACGCCTGTTTCAGCCTTTCCCATTCATCCCTCGATATAACAGGAGGTTTCTCCACAAAGACATCGATCCCCCGTTCCGCGGCATACAGCGCCATGGGGGTATGCAGATAGTGAGGCGTGCAGATGTGCAGCACATCGCAGGGGCATTCCTCCAGCATCTGCTCCATCGATGCGTAAGGAGTCCCTCCGAATTCTTCCGCCATTGCAGCGGCTTTTCCGAATACCTTATCGGCACAGCCGGTGATCTTTACGCCTTCCATGCGCTTCAAAGCTTCAAAATGCACCCGTGAGATGCCGCCGCAGCCCACTATACAAACATTCTTCATATCTGCAACCTTTTTCCGGTCCTGCAGTTTATATCAGCAGATACCGGAATTCTCATTCGTTATACTGAACCTGTTTCTGCGGGAGACTGTGTTCTTCCCCAGTACTGACTCCCCCAGTTTTCGAAATTCCACTGGTCAGAGTACTCATTGCACTCGTAGTCAATGTAATAAAGCAATCCGTCCTGAACAATGAAATTAGTCGGATAATAATCAATATTGATCCCGGCGGGATACAGCAGACCGCACATTTCCCCGATCTGACGGTAGTAATCCTCCCGCATGCTGCCGTCCGCCACATGCTGCTGTATAGTATCTCCCTCAATGTATTCCTTCAGGATGCGCTCATTCTCCTTGTCAATATCCAGCATCACGGGCATGCGGATCCCGATCTTCCGAAGCGTTTCATAATCCCGCAGTTCAGATTTGATCTTGTTGCCAAACGTATAATACTCACACGGTTCGTGATGGATCTGCTTCAGCACATATTTGCCTCTGTCATCAGTGACCAGATATGAATATCCGCCCTTCCCCTTCCCAAGCAGACGCAGAACATGGAATGTTTTCCCGTTCACCGTCATATTTTGTGCCGCAATATCTGCACCGTTGACATCAGTCATGCCGTTCCTCTCTTACTGCTGTATTCTCTGCTTCAGGAAAAACAGTTCCCGCAGCAGCTTCATGTGATCCCGTTATTACGGATCATTTGCGCACCAGTTTGCAAACAGCCTCACAGTGTTCCGTAAACGGGAACATATCCACACCGCGGATGAACTCCAGACGGTAGCCCGCGGCCAGGATGCGCTCTGTGTCCCGTTTCAGGGTTTCCGGGAAGCAGGAAATATAGATGATCTTCTCCGGCGCGTGCTGTACAAGCGCCTCCGTAAAATCCGCGGCAAGCCCCGCCCGGGGAGGATCGAGAAATACACAGTTGTAATGTTCATCCTGTTTCCGGAGCGCTTTCATCACATCTCCCTGGATGAACGTGATATTGGATATCTGATTGCGCTGCTTAGCCCGTTCCGCGCACTGAACGCTGTCCTTCACGATCTCGATCCCGGTCACTCTGCCTGCTTTTCCTGCCGCGAGCATGCCGATCACGCCCACGCCGCAATAGGCATCCAGTACCGTGTCATTCTTCGTCAGTTCCGCTTTGCTTACCGCCAGATCATACAGTTTCTGTGCCTGCGGCGCGTTGATCTGATAAAAGGTCCTTGAGTTGATGCATACATTCAGATCACACAGTTTGTCCCATATCTCATTCCTGCCACGGAGCAGAGTGTCTCTGAAGCCCAGCACCGCACTGCTGTCCCTGTCATTGCAGTTGAGGATCACACCCTTTATATCAGGAAACTGCTTCATCACATCCGCCGCGAAACGGTCCATGCCCTCCACATTCTCAACACCGGTCACCAACGTGAGCAGCACCTGTGATGAAAAGGGAGTGCGGCGCAGGATCATGTGCCGGAGCTGACCGCGTTTAAAATCCTCCCGGTAAGCCTTATATCCTCTGTTTGCCAGCATACGGGTAACTTTGAAAGCGATCTCGTTCAGCCTTTCATCCTCCAGGCAGCAGGAATGCAGACTGATGACCTGATGAGTGCCTGCCCTGTAGATACCGCTGTAAAGGCTCTCCCTGCCGTCTGCAAAAGTGCGTATCACCTTATTGCGGTATCTGAGAGGTATTTCACATCCCAGAATCTTCTCTGCCTGCGGAAACAGTTTTCGGAGTTTTTCATCCTTTGCGGCAAGCGTATCTCCGTACATCTTGTCGATATCGCTGCACCCGCCGCAGCCTTTTTCAAGCAACGGACAAAACATCACTTATCTCCTTTCATTAGTGCCGTCAGGATACGCCGGAGGCCATTTCCGGCGTGCTGAACCGTCGGCGCTCAGAAAGTAACTGTACGGGCCGGCGCACCGAATGATGAAAACACAGCCGTGGCGTTCGTGATATACAGCACTTCTGTATTTCCGTCATTTTCATCATACATTCCGCGAAGCGATGGATAGGCATCCAGCATATGCTTCTTTGCCTCCACCCGGTCATCGGCGATCATTTCACCGCTGAGGCGAAGCCAGCTGCCTCCGTCAAAAGCGCAGATCTCTACCTTGGGATTCCGGGCCATCTGAGCTGATACAGGTTTTTCTTTTCCCGTCTGGATATACAGTCTTCCTTCGAAAATATCAACTGTTCCAAAGGGACGCACCCGGGGCTGATCACCATCCACCGTTGCCAGATAATAGGTACCGCATTTCTTCAGAAAATCGTATACTTCCTGCATGATCCATTTCCTTTCCGCGCCTTTTCCTGCCGGCGCAATAAACTCATAATATATACATGTATGATACCACATCCAGCTGTATAATTCAATACAGGAGGCATGACGCCTCCTGTATCATCCGATTTCTTTCTGTGTCAGTTATCCTCATCCTCATCCCGGCTGCTGAAGTCCGCACGGATATCAGCCGCCCAATCCTCATCGATCTGCGAATTCCTGCGCATGCTGCACATCGCGTCACTCATCACCCGGAAATTCAGAGCTGTTCCCCTTCTGTCGGGCCGGTAATCCACCGCACGGGTCCTGTCGATGCCAAAGCTGGCGGCAGTCTCCACGGCGTCGATATTCGCGCCCAGGAAAAGGAATTCCCATCCGTACTTTTCCTTCTGGCGCTCGACCTTCCGTTTCACATCATCAGCGCTGTAGTGCTGGCTGGCGTTCTCCATACCATCGGTGGTGATCACGAACACCGTGTGCTCGGGCCTGTCTTCCTCCCTGGCATATTTGTGGACATTTCCGATGTGATGGATGGCCCCGCCGATCGCGTCGATAAGCGCGGTGCAGCCCCTGGCATAATATTCCTTGTTGGTCATTACCGGCACATCCTTAATGTTCACACGGTCATACAGTACTTCGCTTTCATCATCAAACAGCACTACAGATACCAGCGCCTCTCCCTCTTCCTTCTTCTGACGCGCGATCATGGAATTGAATCCGCCGATCGTATCCTCGGTAAGAGCTTCCATAGAGCCGCTCCTGTCCAGAATGAAAACCATCTCTGTCAAACCCTTTTTCATTGTCGTATCCTCCTTGTATTATTGATCAAAAAATGGGCCGCGGTGAGGAGTTTTCCTCAACCACGGCCTTAGTATAACTGAAACAGGAAATGTACCGGTCGCTTGACAGGCGACATTTTTACTTTGTCAGGAATTACTCTTTAATTCCGGGCAGACCAAATTCCTCCGGCAGGAAACGGGGACATACATTCTCCAGCGAGGTGATCACCGAAGCCGCCAGACGGGTACCTATCTCGCAGGCCTCCTCCAGCGTTTTGCGGTAGGTAAGCCCTGTCGCGCATCCGGCAAAGAAAGCATCACCGGCGCCGGTGGTATCCTTTACCGCCACACGCTTTGCGGGGCAGAAGCCTTTGTTCCCTTTCATATCGGCGTAAACAGCACCGTCCACGCCCATGGTCACCACCATGCAGGGAATACGGGCAAGGGAGACCTTTTCAGCAATGATCTGCTGCATTTCGTCAGCGGTCTTGTCATCATAATCTTCTGAAAACAGGATCCCGGCCTCCTGCCTGTTGCACACCACACAGTCCACGCTCTGAAGCAGATCCCTTCGCTTTGCGGCGATGCTCATATTGGATATGGCGGCATACACAGGGAACTGATACTTCTCCGCATACTTTAGCACACGCTTGACGATATCCTTTTCCATGTCGATCTCCAGCAGCACGCTGTCAGCGTCCCGGAAGATCTCATCGCCCTTTTCATCCAGGATATCCGCGACGGGCATCAGGTCGGGGCGTTTGGAAATGGCTGCCACCACATCCCCGTCATTGTCGAATATCGCCAGCCAGGTGCCCATCCCGTCATCTGTGCGGCCGATGAACCGGGTATCCACCTTGTGGTTATTCAGTTTCTCGATCACCTCTGTGCCGAGAGCACTGTTATCCACAAGGCTGACAAACCGCGGACGCAGTTCCAGATTGGCAATATCCTCCACGATGTTGCGGCTCACACCGCCGTGTACCTGTTCAACGTTGCCGGTATTTCGCCCGCCGGGGATATAGGTAGCGGTGGGATATCCTTTGATGTCCACAAAAACGGCGCCAAGTACTACGATACTCATTCTCTTCTCCTGTTTCGCTCAGTTCGCGTTTTCGGCGGCTTCGATCGCCTCTGTATAGATCACAAC
>PITV01000181.1 GCA_017577285.1 Clostridiales bacterium | reverse complement strand
ACCTACTCCCTTATCGATTGACGCCCCCGTCAGCTTGTTCACGAGGAAATTGATCAGCAGCACCACAATGATGATCAGCAGGTTGATGGCGTTGCCGAACTGTGCCCATCCCTTTTCGGAATACTGCATCAGCATCGTCGTCAGGATGGTGTTGCTCGTGGGAACCAGCAGCACGAACAGTGAAAGTTCACGCATACAGGATACCAGCGGAAGCAGATATCCCGACAGGAAACTGGATTTCTGTATCGGGAAAATGACCCTCACCATGCGTTTCCACCAGGGAACACCGGTGATAACGGCTGCTTCCTCGATCTCGCCGGAAAGCTGCAGCATGGCGCTGACGCCCGATCTTGACGCGAACGGCAGATACTTCACAGAGCCGGCAAGCGCCATGATGCCCAGTCCCAAAGGCAGGGACAGCTTGGACGACATGGCAAGGAACACGGCGCCGAAGGCTAGCGAGGGCATCAGGTACGGGAAGAAGGAAAGGCTGTTGACCCAGTTAGCCAGCTTGCTTCCCCTGCGTTTCGCCACGCCATAGCCCACCAGGATGCCGCAGGTGCCCGCCACAACAGAGCAGATCACGGCCAGCAGCAGGCTGAATCCCAGTGCCTTCCAGACCTTCGCCGACAGCAGGATACCCGTGTCATCGCCCTGATCCAGATAATTCAGATTCTTTCCGATCCAGAAATCAAGCGTCATATTGGAGAATGAATAATCTCCCGACTTGATGATCACCGATTCCAGCGCGAAGGTGATGAGCGGCACGACAGCCACCATCAGCAGGATAATGACCAGGATCACCGCGATGATCGTCTTTCCGCTCTTCAGGTTGATGAGCGACACCTGGCCGCTCTTTCCGGTCACCGTTGTGAACTGTTTCCGGGAATTTGTCACTTTCTGATTGAAAAGCAGGATCACCACGCCGAAAATGATCATGATGGCGGCAATGATATAGCCCTGCCCGGGGTAGGTATCCATCATTGCTTTCATCTTGGTGGACAGCACATAGAAGCGCACCGGCTGTCCCAGGAACACAGGCACGGAATACGCGCTCATGGAGCTGGCGAACACCAGCAGCAGCGTGGAAAGCATGGCCGGTTTGACGATGGGCAGCGTGATGCGGCTGATGATGCGGGCACGTTTCGTTTTCAGGATCGTGGCCGCCTCCTCCAGATTGGCGTCCATATTCCGCAGGATGCCGCCGATCAGGATATACGCGAAGGGGGCATAATGCAGCCCCAGCACCAGCGCGATGGGGAACGGCCCGTACACGAACCATTCCGGCATGAACACGCCGAAGACTGATGCCATGATGCCGTTGGATGTTTTCAACCCGATGTTGACATTCTTGAAGAATGTCTGCCAGAACATGGCCAGTGTCCAGGCGGGCATGATATAGGGAAATACGAACACGCCGGAAATGAATTTCTTGCAGCGGATATTGGTCCTGGTGACCAGGAAAGCCACGATACCGCCGAAAAGAATGGCAATGACCGATGAGGACACCGATACGATCAGCGTGTTCAGCAGCGGCTGGTAAAACTGTATCCAGCTGTTGGAATTCGTAAATCCCTGAGGGCCGCCGTCATCCAGCGTAAAGAGCAGTTTTTCAAAGTGATACCATGTGTAATCGCCCGGTTTCAGTTTCAAAGAGCGAACCGCCTGCCGTTCCTTGCCGATGGAATGCACCACGACCGTCTCACTGAGCATGGAGATCAGCGGATACAGGGTGAGCACGATCAGAACGATAAAGAATAACAGCAGGATGATATTGGCGGGTTTTGAAAACCATGTGCGCAGCCTTCCGCCGAGCCGCGTCATCCGCGTGGCGAAATCCCTGCCGCCGTTTTTCATTCCCGCCCCGGGATTCATTGTTGTCATTCAGCCACTTCCTTCACATTCGCGCGCCGGCACGCAAGCTCTGCCATGCAGCGCGATCTTTGAGGGGGCAGATACGCGTTCCGCATGCTTCTGCCTCCCTGTCGATAACGGAAAAGACGGGACGGATCAACCGTCCCGTCCGCAAAATTTCAGATCACTGCAGATACTTGGACACGAAGGTGCTTACATTCTCATAATTGTCCAGGATATATTCGGCGTCTTCCATGACCAGGCTGTCCTTCCAGATCTCGATGCCCAGGTCTCCCTCCTTCGGCAGGATAACGGTGTTGGGAGAATAGGCGCCCACAGACTTGCCCCAGGGCTTGAAGCCGTCAGCGGTCATCAGGTATTCAATGAACAGCATGGCGGTGTAGGGACGGGGAGCAGCGGCGGATACCATGACATACATGGGATACATGAATCCGGAGAAGGGAGCCACGGCATATCCGTTGGCGGTGGCGTCATACTGGGCAACGGTCAGGTTTTCCTGCACGACAGAAGAGGAGCGGAGTTTGGACAGAACGAACAGACCGATCGTTCCGGCAGCGGTCTCCTGGCTCACTTCTTCAGCGATGGTGGTATCGGAATTGCCGAAGGTGCAGTTCTGCAGGAACTCGGCGATCCACTTGTATCCGGCGTTCTCATATCCGCCCAGATCGATCTCAACACCGGCCCACTCCTTGTAGGCTTCAGCCAGTTTGCCGCTCCATTCCTCGCTGGTCAGCATGACGAGGAAGTTCATATTGACCTGTTCATTCTCGGGGTTCTTGAAGATGATCTTGCCTTTCATGGCGGGATCGGTCAGTTCCCATACATTCTTGATGGCGGGAACAGCTTCGCCCTTGTTGTTGTAGATGAACAGCTTGTTGATATACTGATGGATCAGGGGATTACGGTCTCCCTCGGCCACGGTGTCCTTCACGGAAGCGGGCACGAAGTTGATGAGCCATCCGTCTTCAATGGCGTAGGTCAGCTGAGCGCCGTCCTGGATCATGACCATGCTGGCACCGGTGCCGGCATTGATCTCGTTCTCCAGCTTGGTATAGATCTCAGCGTCCTTCAGGTTGTTGGGCTCCACTTCGATGCCGTACAGTTCACCGAAAGCGGCCACAGCATCGGCGATACGGCTGGTATTGCCGTAAACAACAAAGGTGCCGGTTTCAGCCAGCGCTTTTTCCACCAGTTCATCGTGGGAAAGGGCTTCACCCGCGGCAACATCATCCGCCACATCGGCGAAAGCGGGCAGCACACAGATGCACAGAGACAGTGCGAGGATCAGTGCAAGGATCTTTTTCATACAAGATTCCTCCTTCAATAAATTGGGTACAAACGCTTATCTCACGCGTCCCGCGGGACGCGGATATAACATGCGGATAAATGAATGACCATATCGCCGGACAGCCGGATGAGGATCCCGGAAGTCTCTTCATCAATGCAATTCATTTATGCGATAATTATACTGTTTTTTTCTGTTTTTTGCAAGCAAAATCGCCAATAAAAATTGTATACAATACACCCGGCGGATCTTCGTTTCCGCCGGGTGTTCTTTCAGTATCTGCAGTAGCGGCCGGTGCGCACTTCCTCCGCGTAGTTTTCCTTGTGGGGCAGGTCCGTTTCCAGCGCTCTCAGCGCCGCCGATTCGTGATCGTAATCCAGCGTGATGAAGGTGAACGCGATGGGCGTTTTCTCTGTTCCGTCCAGATCGCCCTCCATGATGCAGTACTGCACCTGGTTCATGCCCAGGCCGTTCCCCACGCTGCCGCAGTTCACCACCTGCATGCCCTGTCCCGCCAGCCTCATGCCGGCGCGGTGCGCGTCCGCCCAGATCAGGACATCCGTTCCGCCCCTGAAATAGGGCTCGAATTCCTCCGCGCTGTTCTGAATGAACAGCAGCGGTTTCATCAGAGGCCGCCCGTGAAAGAGCCGGATCCGCCGCCCGCTCACTGTCACATATTTCTCAAGGGGCAGGCTCTGCAGGAAGGTCATGCGCTCCTCCCCCAGCTGGTTCCAGTAATAGTGATCGGCGGGAAACTCCTTAAACCCGATGCCGCTGTCCCAGTTTCCGCGCAGGATGAACTCGCTGTTCTCCCTCGCCCAGTCGCAGGTCACATCGCTGTCGGGCCCCTTGCCCACAACATCCCCCAGGCACCACAGGCTGTCTACCCCGCGCTTCCTCACATCCGCTTCAAAGGCGCGAAGGGCCGGCACATTCCCGTGCAGATCCGCGTATATCGCAATGCGGCTCATATCATTTCCTTTCCTTTATCTGCGTCGCGGCGGCAATGAAAGCGTCAAACAGGCTCTGCGATTGCGGCATCCTTCCCGCCAGGGATTCCGGATGCCACTGCACGCCCAGCGCGAAGGGATGCGCTTCCGCCGGCAGTTCGATCCCCTCGATGATCCCGTCCTCCGCCCGGCAGCACACCGTCACGCCCGGGGCCGGGTCGCGCACGGCCTGATGATGGCGACTGTTCACACTGATGCGTGTTTCCTTCATTATGCTGTGCAGCAGCGTGCCCGGCACGATATCCGCCTCATGTACCGGCTCCTTCGGCCTGTCGCTCCGGGGATGGGCGATCGTTCCCGGCACTTCCTTTTCGATATCCTGATACAGCGTTCCACCCAGGGCCGTGTTCATCACCTGAATGCCCCTGCATATCGCCAGAAGCGGCTTTTTCATCCGCACCGCTTCCCTCATCAGGAACATTTCCGTTTCATCCCGTTCCTCACTGATATCCAGCGACCAGGTCAGCTTCGCGCCGTACCTCGCGGGGGCGATATCCGCCCCGCCGGTAAACAGCACTCCGTCTACCTTTTCCAGCGCCTGCCTCAGCACGTTTTCATCGCCGGTAAGCGGCAGCAGCACCGGCAGCGCGCCGGCCCTCAGAATGGCGTCGAAGTAATCCCTGTTCTGCTCAAAATAAGTATTTACGCCCCCGTTCCTTGTCGAGGCGGTCAATCCGATCAGCAGCATCTCTTTCTTCCCCGTTCTCACAGTACTCTCAGCACCAGATCCGTCTGTCCCCCGTCCGGGGAGGATATCAGCCGGATCACTTTCGGATGGGAGGCGTATCCGGCGGTCAGCTCCTTCAGCACCTCTCCCCCGTGATATCCGTGTATGACCCGCAGACGGTACACCC
>PITV01000180.1 GCA_017577285.1 Clostridiales bacterium | reverse complement strand
CACCTGATCATTGAAGGAAAGACCTGTGATAAGGGGCTGCAGGTGATCAGCATGAACGCGGGCACCCGCGCCAATGTGATCCCCGGCTTCGCGCAGGTGATGGTGGAAAAGCAGCCCGGCCTCGCGGAAAAAGTGAACGCGCTGGACATGGGCTTTGAAGTGAAGGCGGAGGAAAAGGAGGACGGGATCCTCATTTCCACCACCGGTGTGCTGGGACACGCCGCCATGCCGGAGCACGCGAGGAACGCCATCGGGCAGATCCTGCTGGTGCTGAAGGAACTGGGCGTGCAGGGAGATCTGCTGCGTCTTGCCGATGTCATCGGCACCACCTCGGACGGAAAGGGCCTGGGCATCGCCATGCAGGATACCCTGTCCGGCAAGCTGACCGCCAGTATGGATCTGTTCAGGGTGGAGAAAGGCACTGTTTCCGCCGTTATCGATATCCGCTTCCCCCTCACCGCCGGGCAGGAGGAGCTGCTGGGCCTTGCCCGCATGGCGCTTCCAGGCATGAAGGTGAGCTGTGACGCCTGCCGCGGCGGACACTATGTGCCTGAGGACAGCGAGCTGGTCACCGGCCTTCTGAAGGCTTATGAAAACGCCACCGGCGAAAAGGGAGAGGCCATCGCCATCGGCGGCGGCACCTACGCCCACTATATGGAAGAGGGCGTGGCCTTCGGTGCCTCCTTCCCCTGGGAGGATGACATGGCGCACCAGAGCAACGAGTACATGCGCCTGGAAACGCTGTACAAGAATATGCGCATCTTCGCCAATACCATCGTTGAACTGGCGGCGGAGTAAGGATCGATACCAGGATGAAGGAGGGACCGGTATGTTTATCGCGCCTATTCCCATGAAGCCCGCTTACCGCTTCGGCGCCGCGACGCCCTGGGGCGGAAAGGGACTGAGTTCTTTCGGTAAAGACATTCCGGACAAGCGCACCGGTGAGGCGCTGGAATGCAGCGCCATTCCGGGCCTCAACAGCACGGATGACCGCGGAACGCCGCTTTCCGCTCTTATCGGACAGCTGGGGGACGGCCTCGTCGGCACCTCGGTCAGGGGGGAATTCCCGCTGCTGTTGAAACTGCTGAACGCGAAGGACCGTCTCAGCGTTCAGGTACACCCGGGCAACAAGTACGCGAAGCTGCATGAGAACAAGCTGGGCAAGACAGAGGCATGGTACATCCTGCATGCCGAGCCGGGCGCTTCCATCATTTACGGCGTGAAGGAGGGCGTTACCCGGAAACAGCTGAAGGAGGCTTCCATGCAGGGCGCGGCCATTGAGGAACTGCTGCGCTTTGTGCCCGTTCACGAGGGGGAGACCTACTATATCCCCTCCGGCATGGTGCACGCCATCGGCAAGGGCATCACTCTGTATGAGATCCAGCAGTCCAGTGATGTGACCTACCGCTTCTATGACTGGGAGCGGGTGGACAAGGCGGGCAACAAGCGTCAGCTGCATCTGGAGGACGCGATCGCCGTGACCGACCTGAGCAATCAGGGCACCGCCGCTGTTCCGGAGGAGATATCTGAGGGAAGGTTCCAGCTGCTGAAGAACGAGTATTTCACGCTGGAGCACTGGGTGCAGAAAAAAACGATCCTGCTTCCGGATTTCCGCCGTTTCGGCATCCTGACAGCCCTGAAGGACACCTTACTGAAATGGGCGGAGGGAGAGATGGAACTGATGAAAGGGCAGACCGTGCTGCTTCCCGCCAGAAGCTTTGAACTGGAGATCAGCACGAAGGAACTGCTGCTCAGCTATCCCACCGTGGAATGAGGAAACTGCCCGCGCTCGCGTTTGTCTTGTGAAAAATGAAAAATGCGGTAAAATAATCGCCATAATATACAAAAATCTCCAATTTGCGCTTGCAATGAGGAGATTTTTTTGCTATAATACTATCCGTGAAATTTTCGCATACTGACCGGAGGTCGATCATTTGGATATCATTTCTGCTTTACATACTGCCGCTCCCGGAATGACCGTTGAGGAAAATATCCCCTTTGCATCCATGACCACTCTGAAGGTGGGCGGGCCCGCCAGGTACCTGGCTCAGATCCGCAGCGCGGATGACGCGAAGGCTGTACAGAGGTGTGCCGCGGAGAACGGTCTTTCCACGCTGGTGGTGGGCAACGGAAGCAATCTGCTGGTATCCGATGAGGGCTTTGACGGCATCGTGCTGCTGATGAAGAACAGCGATTTTTCGGGCATCTCCCTGTGGGATGATGTGCTGTGCTGTCAGGCGGGCGCCTCCATGGCCGCCCTTGCGCGCACCGCGGCGGAGAACGGGCTGACGGGGCTGGAAACGGTCAGCGGCATTCCCGGCACAGCGGGCGGCGGCATATACATGAACGCAGGTGCCTACGGCGGCCAGATCAGTGATCACATCACTTCCGTCACTCTCCTCAGAAACGGGGAGATCGTGGCATATTCCAAAGAAGAAATGGATTTTTCCTACCGTCACAGCCGTGCTATGACGGAGGATCTGTTGGTGCTGGGAGCGGAATTCACCCTCGAGAAGGGTGATCCCGATGCCATTTTTGCCGCCATGAAGGATTACAACGGCCGCCGGCGTGAAAAGCAGCCGCTGGAATACCCCAGCGCGGGAAGCTTCTTCAAACGCCCGGACGGATTCTACGCGGGCGCGCTCATCGAGCAGAGCGGACTGAAAGGAACTGCTGTCGGCGGGGCGCAGGTGAGCGAAAAGCACGCCGGTTTCCTGATCAACAGAGGCGGCGCGACCGCGAAGGATTTTATCGATCTGATGCATCTGGTGCAGAAGACCGTGTTTGATAAATTCGGTGTCCGTCTTGAAAATGAAGTGCGCATCATCGGAGGCGGGGAACAGGTATGACTTTTTCCCAGAGCGCGAAGACTGAAATGATGCGCACAAAACCCGAAAAGCACTGCTGCATGCTCAGCGAGCTTTCGGCGCTCACTCAGTGTGTCGCCTCCCTCGGCATCATGAGCGGAGGACGTTACCGGGTGACCTATCATGTCGAAAACGGGGATCTGGCCAAGCGGATATTCGGCCTGCTTTTGATGCGTCTTGGCATTACCGCCTCCATGGATTACAGATATGATCCCGCTTTGGGCGGGCGTCAGGTGTGCGAACTGACGGTATCCGGCGCGGATGCCCGGCGTCTTCTGACGGCGCTGAACGTGATCAGAAGCATGGACGGGCAGGATGTGTTCAAAGGCGTGCCCCGGGCGGCTGCCGGCAGGAAATGCTGCAGCCAGGCCTTTATCAGAGGCGTGTTCCTGGGAAGCGGCAGCATACAGGATCCGGCGAACGGCTACAGGATGGAGTTCTGCCTTTCCTCTAAGGAGCGTGCGGAAACCCTCAGGCGCGTGATGGAAAAGAGCGGCATCAGCCCGCTGATCACCGAGCGCCGGGGGCAGTATGTGGTATATGTGCGCCGGGGGGATGATGTGGTGGCGCTGCTGGCCGCCATGGGCGCCCACAAGGCGCTGATGGATATGGAAAACATCCGCATCCGCCGGGGCGCCATGGGGCAGGTGAACCGGGCGCTGAACTGCGACAGCGCCAATATGAGCCGCCAGATGAATACCGGAAGGGGCCAGGCGGACAGCATCAAGGAATATTCCCTGCGCTGCGGCCTTTCCGCTCTGGACGATACCCTGTATGAACTGGCCCGTGTACGCATGCAGAACCCCGATGTTTCGCTGGAACAGCTGGGGCAGATGCTGGAGCCGCCGGCATCCAAATCCGCCGTCAATTACCGAATGAGAAGACTAATGAAGATCATCGGATCTTCCGGAGGGAAAAATGATCAGCTTTAAAATGAGCCTGGAGCATGTGACGCCCCTTGACCGCAAACAGATCGAGTATCTGGTGAAGGCGGCGGGCTCTTTCTCCTCTCACATCATGTACACCCACAGGTCCCGCACCATCAACGGAAAATCCATGCTGGGGCTGCTTTCTCTGGGGGCCACCGGCAGCAGTCCGGTGGAGATCACAGTGGAGGGTGAGGATGAGCAGAAAGCGGCGGAAGCGCTGCGCCGCATCCTGGAGGAGGGCGTCATTTCTCCGAAGAGCTACGAGGATGCCGAGGAACTGCTGTACCGCATCAAGGAAGCGTATCTGGACATCCTGGGGGAGAAGCTGGCGGCGCTGTATGTCCACGGCTCCATGGCTTTCGGCTGCTTCAACTGGAGCAAGAGCGATATCGACCTGCTGGTGATCGTCCGCAGTGATCCGGGCCCTGAAAAACTGCGCAAACTGGTGCAGACGCTGGCGGATATGGAACAGGACGCGCCGGCCAAGGGGCTGGAAATGAGCGTGATGCTGGAGAGCGACTGCAATCCTGTCGGCTATCCCACTCCGTTCATCATGCATTATTCACCCATGCACGCCGCGGCGTTCCGGGAGGATCCGGAAAAATACTGCGAGAAGATGCGCGGCGCGGATCCCGATCTCATCTGCCATATCGCCGCGCTGAAGCGGGCGGATATCACCCTGCTGGGGCCTGAGCCGAAGCGGATGTTCGGGCCTGTGAACAGGAACGATGTGCTGGACAGCATCCTGCTGGATTCTCCGGATTCCCCTGAGGAGCTGCACAGGGATCCCGTCTATGTGGTGCTGAACCTGTGCCGCGCCCTGGCCTACAGAAGAGAGAATGTCATGCTCAGCAAGCTGCAGGGCGGCGAGTGGGGCCTGGATAATCTGGATCAGGATTATCAGGGCATCATTCAGGCTGCCATGAATGCCTATATGAGCGATAACGATATGTCCTATGACAGCGAGAAAGCGGAAGATTTCATGTACGACTGTCTGGAGGAACTGCGGGAGCCCGATCCGGCGTGACCGCATGGATCCCCTCTTTTAATGCAATGATGACAGCAAAAAAGCACCGCCCGACGGCGGTGCTTTTTGCATACGCGTTTTTATTGATCAGGGACGGAGCATGATCCTGAGCCCCTTGTTCTCCCGGGCGCTGTCCATTACCACGCGCAGCAGGTTCTGCCCGTAGGCGCCCATGTTCTCCTTCAGTGCCCCGGTGTGATCCAGCAC
>PITV01000179.1 GCA_017577285.1 Clostridiales bacterium | reverse complement strand
GTGCCGGAGCCGCCGCGGAAGACACGGTATGGAGCCTGGATTTTGAGGACGGGAACAATTCGGCTTTCACGAATTCCGGCACCTGCAGGCTGTCTGTCGCTGACGCTTCGGCCATCGGCGGCACCCGCGCCCTGCTGGTATCGAACCGCACGGTGAACGACTGGGACGCGGCAGACCTGCGCACCGGCGCCACACCTGTACGGGCGGGGCGGGAATTTACCTATTCATTCCGGGTGTATGTGGACGCCGATGGAAGCGGGCCGTTCACCCTGGGCAAGGCGGGCGGCGACTATGCCTACCTGAAGACGGAAACGGTGACCGGCAGGACCTGGACGCTGATCGAGGGCACCGCTGTGCTGGACGAGACTGTCAATCTGCGATTCATGACCACGGGCGAAGCCTGGCGCGGCAGGGACTACTATATCGATGATGTGGTGATCACCGCGGCGGAAGCGGAGGAGACATCCTCTGAGACCGCCGGATATTTCCGCTATGAAAGTGATTTTTCCGCGGGGGCGGACGGATGGTATGCCCGCAGCGCAGGCGGGGCTGCCGTGGAAGTGACGGAGAACGGCCTGTACATTACGGGGCGTACTGCCGCCTGGAATTCCCCCGGAAGAAATTTTCCCTTTGAGAAGGGCATGATGTACAAGATCCGCGTGCAGGTCATGCAGGACGCCGTGGACAGCGTGGGATTCATCCTGTCTGTGGCCCGTACGAAGAACGGCACCGAATCCTATCAGAATCTGGTGACGGTCAAGAATGTAAAGCGCGGCGAATGGGTGGAACTGCAGGCGGATTACAATGCCGGGGATTATGATTCCTATGTGCTGTATGTGGAAACGGACAGCGCCGGTACCATTCCGTTCACCATCAGTGATATCACTGTCAAGTCCAATGTGATCATCTATCCGTCGGATATCCCCTCTCTGAAGGATACCTATGCCGGCCTCTTCGATTTCGGAGCGGCGGTGAGCCGCGATGAGGCTGTGAATGACGGCTGCATGCGTTTCTGCGCCTCGCAGTTCGCCATCCTTACGCCCGGCAATGAGCTGAAGCCCGATTTCGTGCTGGATGTGGGAAAGAGCAGGACTGCCGCCAGAACAGATGATACAGCGGTCGTAGTCAGCTTTGATGCCGCGAAGCCCCTGCTGGATTACGCCTGGAAGAACGGGATCCGGATCCACGGACATGTGCTGGTCTGGCACAGTCAGACGCCCGAGGCCTTCTTCCATGAGGGATACAAGACCTCGGCTCCCTATGTGACCCGTGAGGTGATGCTGGCCCGGCTGGAGAATTATATCCGTCTGGTGATGGAGTACACGGCGGCCAACTATCCCGGCCTGATCGTCAGCTGGGACGTGGTGAATGAGGCCGTTGCCGACAGCGGTGGAAAATTGCGGGAAAGCAACTGGACAAAAGTGGTGGGCGATGATTTTGTTGTCATGGCGTTCCGCTATGCCCGTCAGTACGCTCCGGAGGGAACGCTGCTGTTCTATAATGACTACTCCACGCCGTATGAACCCAAACTGACCGGCATTTATAACCTGCTGAGCACTCTCGTGGAGGAGGGTACCATTGACGGTTACGGCTTCCAGTGCCACTACGGTGTCAATTCCCCCTCCATGGCGCAGGTGAGGAACGCTTTCGCGAAGATCGCTTCTCTGGGGCTGAAACTGCGGGTGAGCGAACTGGATGTGGAGATCGGCGGAAAGCCCTCCGCGGGCGCCTGGAAATGTCAGGCCCAGTATTATGCCGGTCTGATGGAGATCTTCAGGGAATATGCCGGTCAGTTGATTGCTGTGCAGGTATGGGGCGTGACGGATAATATGAGCTGGAAAGCAGATAAGTATCCGCTGCTGTTTGATGAGGACGCGCAGCCCAAGGACGCCTTCTGGATGCTGACTGATCCCTCCCATCTGGAATATGAGTGAGTAATTTTGCAGGGATCCGGAAAGAACGGAACCTGCAGTATACAAAAAGCGGCTGCCGTGAAGGCAACCGCTTTTTGTATGTTAATGATATGTACAGAGAAGGATCATTGCTCCACAAAGGCACCCAGCCTGTATGCCACTTTGCTGATGAGCTCCTTGGCTTCCTCCTTTGCCAGCACGCCGGCCTCTTCCAGCCATCCGCCGACCTTGTCGAGGATCTCGGCGCTGCCGGACTGCCAGGAGGAGAGAGCATTCCTTCCATAGGTGTTGTACAGCTCTCCCAGATGGGGGAGGATCGCCTTGACTACCGAGGTCAGAGATACTTTGTACTCCGCGGCGGAATCCTTTATCGTCTGCCAGAAGGCGTCCCGGTCTGTGACCTTGAGCCCGGTATTTTCGAGCAGGGAGAAGAAGATGCCCTTCAGTGAATCGATCATGCTGTCATCCGCGGTCTCCAGCCAGCCGGCCAGCGTCTGGTATACATCGCTTGCCTTGTCGGACAGGGCGGCCAGTGTTCCCTTGAAATCGGTCCACAGCCGCTGTGAGATATCCGCGATTTTGCCTGCATTGTCTGAAACAAAACCGGATACCGAATCCCATACATTGGCAACGGTGCCGGATACGGAATCCCATACGCCTCCCAGACTGTCCGTCAGATCATCCCACCAGCCGGCGCTGGCGCAGGGAATGATGGAAAAGACGAGGATCATGGCAAGAATCAGGGCGGTGATCTTTTTCATAGCGTGCTCCTTTCATAAAACTGAGAGCATGAGCAGTATCGAATATGACGGATCAGTATTTCTTCCACAGGGTGGGGGAAAGAAGGGCCAGCATGGGGAAGAACTCCAGACGTCCCGCCAGCATGATGATGGAAAACAGCAGCTTGACGGGGACACTGAACCCGGCGAAGCAGCCGCTCGCGCCGGCGGCGGAACCCATATAGGGGCCTACGTTGGAAATGCAGGAAAGAGTCGAGGTGAAGGAGACGGAGATGTTGTTACCCTCCATGGGGTCCAGCGAAACGGCTATGGAACCCAGCAGCAGGATGACCACATAGATAGCCAGATACAGCCCCAGAGTGCCCAGCGTGCTTTCTTCCACCGCCTTGCCCTCCATGCGCACCACGCTGACCTTGCGGGGGGAGATCATGCGGCGCACCTCGCGCACGCAGGATTTGAACAGCATGATGATGCGGCTCAGCTTCAGACCGCCGGCGGTGGAGCCCGCGCAGGCGCCGCCTACCATGAGGACCACCATCAGCACTCTGGCGAAGATGGGCCATATGGAAATGTCGCATACGCCGAAGCCGGTGGTGGACATGACCGTGTTGATATTGAAGAAGCCCTGACGCAGGCTGTCACCGAAACTGCCTGTCTGGGGCAATGTGTTCAGCGCGATGCCGAATGTGCCCAGCACGATGATGATCAGATAGATCCACAGTTCCTCGTTTTTTGCAATACCGCTCCATTCCTTGCGGATCATGTGGAAGTAGATGGCGAAGTTCACGCCGAAAAGCAGCATGAAGACCGCGACGACCCACTGGATCAGGGGAGAGTAAGCGCCGATGCTGGCGTTTCTGCAGCTGAATCCGCCCGTGCCCGCCGTGGAGACGGCGTGGATCAGGGCGTCATATACGGGCATGCCGGCAATGACCAGCGCGATGAATTCCAGCAGGGTGAGCGCGCCGTAGATCATATACAGGATCTTGGCGGTATCTCCCATCCGGGGCGCCAGTTTTGAGAAGGTGGGGCCCGGCGTTTCAGCCTTTGCCAGATGGGAAGTGCGCCCGGACAGCTTGGGCAGGATGGCCAGCGTCAGCACCAGCACGCCCATACCGCCGATCCAGTGCGTGAAGGAACGCCAGAACAGGATGCCCTTCGGCAGACATTCCACATCCTCCAGAATGGTGGCGCCGGTGGTGGTGAACCCGCTGACTGTTTCGAAGAACGCGTCCGCGAGGCTCGGGATGGACCCGGAAAACACAAAGGGCAGGCAGCCGAAGAAACTCATCAGCAGCCAGCTGATGCCGGCGATCGCCAGACCGTCCCGGGCGTTGAGGTTCTTCACATCGGGCTTGACCAGGAACCATACGGGGACGCCGATGGCCAGCATTACCAGGATGACCTGCAGAAAACAGAAAATGCTTTCCCCGTAGCACAGGGCCACGGCAACGGCGGGCAGCATCAGGAGCGCTTCCAGCGCCAGCAGACCGCCCAGCAGCTTTACAACCAGTCGTTTATTCATGTTCAGCCTCTTTTTGAAAGCACCTGTCCCAGAGAGTACAGGCCCTCGGACTTGCTGATGACGACCACGCTGTCACCGGCTTCGATCGTATCATTGCCGAAGGGGATCAGCACGGTGCTGTCCCTTACGATCACGCCGATCAGACAGTCGGGGGCAACGGTCAGATCCTTCAGGGGAACGCCGATGAAGGGATCCTTGCGGTCGGCGATGAACTCCAGCGCCTCGTATTTTCCATCCATCAGCTTGTACATGCGCTGCACCGAATCGGCCTTGCGTCCGGAACGGCCGCGGACGGTGCGCAGGATGGTGTTGCAGGTGATGGTAAGGGGGCTCACGATGGAGGAAAGGCCGAATTTCGCGATCAGGGAAGCATAGTTGTCCCGGTCGTTCTTGACGATGACCTTCTTGACGCCCTGCTGCGCCGCATAGAGGCCGCTCATCAGGTTGTCTTCATCGCGTCCGCTGAGAGTGACGAATGCATCGTACTGATTCAGGCCTTCGCTGGTCAGCAGATCCTGATCGGTGCCGTCGCCGTGAATGATCGTGGCCTTGGGCAGCATCTCGCTCAGGTAGCGCGCCTTTTCCTCATCCACTTCCAGGATGGTGACGGCGATGTTCATTTCCAGCAGCATGCGGGCCAGGTAGTAGGCGATGCGGCTTCCGCCCATCACCATCACGCTGCGCATTTTTGATGTATCCTTGCCGATGAATTTGAAGAAGTTGGTCAGCGAGGTCACTTCGCCCATGACGTGAACGCGGTCACCGGGCCGGATGACAAAATCGCCTCTGGGAATGATGTCTTCATCCCCGCGTTCCACGGCGCAGAACAGCACCTGGGGCATGCTCTTGTTGACCTTGTAC
>PITV01000178.1 GCA_017577285.1 Clostridiales bacterium | reverse complement strand
GTCCACATATCGTTGACGCCGCACCAGATGACCAGCTGGCTGAAATGCCGGTTGGCGATCTCATCGATGCGTCTCAGGCAGTGCACGGTGGTCTGGGCGCCGATGCCGAAATTGGCACAATCCTTCCTGCCCAGCAGGGTGTTGAAATCCCCTTCATTATAGAAGACATTCTGCACGATGCTGTCGCCGATGAATGCGATGCCGGTATCGGGCTTGTCCCAGCGGGGGTCCGAGGTATCGGCGGGTTTCCCGCTGCCGGGATAAAAGATCATGTTTTTCAGCGTGATCTTTTCTTCTTTGTTCATGACGCAGCGGGTTTCATCCAGACGGGCGAAGTTGGTGCCGTATGCCTCCACCATGTTCTCAAATGTGTAGACCGCGGTGTATGTCCCGTCTTCGTTCCTGCCCTTGCAGTCCGGTTTCATGCGTCCCCAGCGGTTTCCGCCGCTGTGACTGATGAGCACCAGATCGATGCCGTCCTCCGGCCCCTCCCAGGTCACCTCGAAACGGCTTTCCTCGTTCATGCCGGATACATCGAAATCGCCGCCCACATGGGAGGTGAAGGTGAAATTGAGTGCCCAGTCCTTATGCTCGCATACCGCGTTTCCCGAAAAGATAGTGATGCTGTCCCTGCTCATGAGACTTACCTCCGATATAAGACAGATAATGCCCGCCCGGGATCAGAAAGCCCAGTTGCCGTCTTTGAAGATGGCCTTTTCGCTGCCGTCCGCGCACTCGGCGGTGATGCTGAGATCTTCGGAGCCGATCATGAAATCGGTGTGGATCATGCTGTAGTTGATGCCCAGTTCGGTCCCCTCTTCCTGAGTGAGTTCCTCGAACTTGTCCAGACAGTCCATGAAGCCGCGGCCCAGTGCCAGATGGCAGGCGGCGTTCTCATCGAACAGGGTGTTGTAGAACAGGAGCCCGGTGTTCTGGATGGGGCTGTCATAGGGCACCAGAGCGCATTCGCCCAGGTAGGCGGCGCCTTCGTCCATATTGATCATCTTGTCCAGCAGTTCCTTGCCCTTCTCAGCCTTCCATTCCACAGCCTTGCCGTTCTCGAAGCGGATGGCGAAGTTCTCGATCAGCTGGCCGCCCCAGGACAGGGGCTTTGTGGCGTATACCCAGCCGTCCGCCTCGCCCTTTTTGGGAGAGATGAAGCATTCCTCGGAGGGAATGTTGGGGTTGAAGAAGATGCCCTGCAGGCTGGTCTCACCGCCGCCGGTGAACCTGCCGCGGTCGATCATGCCGACAGTGAAATCGGTTCCGTTGGCGGACTTGTAGTGAAGCTTTCTGATCTTCAGACTGTTCAGATAATCGCAGCGCTCTTTCAGGTCTTTGTTATGCTCCTCCCACGCCTTTACGGGATCGTCATTCACGCGGCTGGTGGAAAGGATGGCTTCCCACAGCTTTTCCATCGCCTGATGCTTGGACAGGCCAGGGAAGAGTTTCTTTGCCCACTTTTCGCCGGGAACGGCGGCGATGCACCACTGGTACTTGTTTTCGATCTGATCGCGGTATTTGCGGATCAGGGGATACTTCCGCTGGGATGCGGTGGTCATTTTGCCCTGATTGATGCCCTTCAGTCCGTCCGGATCATCGCTTTCCAGATAGATGCGGCAGGGGAGATTATCCACATAGTGCTGCCAGCGGGCTTCGGCGTAGTTGGTGAGAGAACTCAGGGTCTTCAGGCTCTGGTGACGCACGTGCAGTTTGGTCAGGGGCTGGTAGTCCCAGTCCACCACGACCATCTTCGCGCCCAGCTTGTAGCATTCATCCACCACCATGGCGACGAATTCTGGCTGATCCAGCCCTGCCATGATGAATACTTCCTGGCCTTTCTGCACATTCACGCCGCATTTGGCGATCAGGTGAGCGTAATTTCTGAGTATTGCTTTTTTCATGATAAACACCTCTCTGTTTTGTATGATCGATATTTGTATCCGGGTTCATGCCGCTATTTTATCACAGAGGGCAGGCTCTGTAAAGTTCACGCCCATTCGAAATCCGAGAAGATCGCTTCCCCGCCGGTTTCCCGGGCTGTGCTGAAGCAGTGCAGCGCGGCACGCACGCCCATGAAGTGATCCAGTCTGTACACCAGCGCGTGCGGATCGCCGAGGGGAACGAACACGCCCTTCACGATCCTGCCGAACTGCGCACTGCTTTCCGGCCCGTCGATGGAGAAGCGGGCGCCAAGGCGGATGACGGCTTCATCACAGGGAATGCTCCACATCTCCCGCACCGGCTCATCACTGCGGAACTTGCGCCCTTCCGCTTTTCTGCTGTGCAGGGTGAGGTAAAATCCGTCTTCCTTCTTTTCCAGCGACAGGGAGGCGAAGCATCCCTGCAGGGCGGTGAGACCTGCCCGGTCTCCGTTTTTCAGGCCGCTTCCGTTCACCGTCACCCGGCACTCGCAGGCGGGGCCGTATGTCCTTTGCGTAAAACAGTTGACGGCGTGCTCCGCATCGGGCGCGGGGGAGGCTGTGATGTGGAGACCGTCCTCTCTGAAAGCATATCTTCCGGGATCCGGCTGGTGGTTCCACTGCCACATTGGATCCGGCGCGCCGCGTTTCAGGCTGTCATCGGGGAACAATGCTTTCATCGTTCTTTTATCGCAGGAGGTGATGCCGGCCCGGATATTCGCCGGATAGTCATTCACCCAGTCAAAGGAACAGAGTACCGGCACCCGTCCGCAGGCAAACCGGTCCTGGAAGAGCATCATGTACCAGTTGCCCTCCGGATCGTCCACGATGCCGCCCTGCGCGACGCCCTGATTGAAAAAGCCCATGTCATCATCGGAGATATCTCCGCCGGTATAGGGACCGGCAATATGCTCCGACACATAGCATGCCTCTGTGCGCCTTCCGGGGGCTGCAGCGGGCCAGTGGATGAAGAACAGGTAGTACTTGCCGTTGATCCTGTAGAAATGGGTGCCTTCAAAACCCAGCGGACATACGGTCCTGTCCGCGTCCTGCAGGATGATCTCACTGATGCCGCCCGGCAGCGGCGCGGAAAGATCGGGCTTCATTTCAGTCAGATGGATCTGACGGTTTCCGGATACCAGATACACCCGGTCATCATCATCGAAAAGCAGGCTGCAGTCATGATAGAATCCTTCGATCTCATGCCGCTGCCAGGGGCCTTCGGCCTGCTCCGCCGTGAAGTGATAGGACTTGTGTGTATCATTGCATACGAAGATCACATGAAACAGCCCTCTGTGATACCGGAGGGTGGCTGCCCACATGCCCTGTCCGTATATGGTCCCCTCCTGCAGGCGCTGCGCCGGCGTGCCGTCCAGATGATCGAACACATGGCTGCACAGGCGCCAGGAGATCAGGTCATCCGATACCAGGATATCTCCGCCGGGAAACATGTGCATGGTGGTGGAGATCATATAGTAGCGGTCACGGACCCGGATGATATCGGGATCCGGAAAATCTGCGTAGATCAGCGGTTTGTCTGTCATAACCGGGCCTCCCTGCTCATTCGCCTCCGGCGGTGGATGAATCGGATACGATGTTGTGGATCCATACGTTCTTCCTCAGCATGATATATCCTGCCAGCACCTTGATCAGATCGGCGAGGCTCACAAAGATCAGGATCTGAATGATCCCCAGATTGGTGAAGTGGCTCAGACAGTAGGCTGTGGTGGCGCTGAGCACCCAGATGCTCACCGAGTCGAACAGGAAGGTGATCACCGTTTTTCCGCCTGAGCGCATGGTGAAATAGGAACAATGAAGGAATGCCTGCTGCACAACAAAGACCGCGGTCACCATCATCATATGGGTGGCCATCTCCCTGATTTCTGCCGTTGTGTCATAGATCAGGGGGAAGAAGGGGCAGAGGATGAACAGCAGCAGCATGGATATGAGGCTCAGCCCCATGGCGAAGGCGATCAGCTTGTTGTCCCAGTCCTTGGCCTTCTTCGTTTCTCCCGCGCCCAGCAGATTGCCCACGATGATGCCCACGGCGCTGCCCATGGAGAGGAAGATGATATTGGTGAACTGTGTCAGGTTGTTGGCGATGCTCTGGGCGCTGATGACGGCGGGTCCCCTCAGGGAATAGCACTGGTTGCAGAAGGCGATGCCCATGCTCCACAGAAGCTCATTGGCCAGAAGGGGAATGCCTTTGATGAAGAAACGGCGTACATTGGCGGCCGGCACACGCAGCGTGCGGTACACGCCCTTCACCCAGGGCTGTTCCTTCCTGTGGGTGTGGCTCCATATGATCATGATGGACGCCTCGGCACAGCGGGCGATGACGGTGGCGATGGCGGCGCCCCGGACGCCCATGGGCTTCAGACCGAGCTTGCCGAAGATGAAGATGTAATTCAGGATCAGGTTGACGGTGAAGCTGGCAACGCCTGCCAGCATGGGGATCTTTGTCTGCTCGCATTCCCTCAGCGTGGAAGCGTAGATCTGCAGCAGCAGGAAGGGCGGGAAGGAGAGCAGGAGCAGATCCATGTAGTCTTTTCCGCTCTGCCGGATGATATCCATATCGAGTGACTGATCCGTGTCATGCAGATAAAGTTCTATCAGCGGATCCTTGAAAAAATAGAAGATCGCCGCGCCGGTCAGCGTCACGATCAGCCCCAGCCACAGCTTGTAGCGGAAGGTGTTGCGTATGCCTTCCGGATCTCTGTTGCCGAAATACTGGACAGTGAAGATGCCCACGCCGCTCAGACCGCCGAATATGGCCAGATTGTATATGAAGAACAGCTGGTTGGCAATGGATACGCCGGTCATTTCCTCTGTGCCGATCCTGCCGATCATGATGCCGTCCAGCAGCCCCACAAAGGTGGATACCGCGTTCTGCAGCATGATGGGCATGACGATCGCCAGCACTTTTTTATAAAAATTCCGGTCGCCGATAAAGCGGCGTCTGATACTGCTGATAAATCCTTCGCTCATAAGGTCTCCCGTTACTTGTTTCCGTGATGCGCGGTATGAAAACGGGCCTGCGGAGAGGTGGAACGCTTCGTGCCGCGCAAGGGGTATCATATCATTTTTCGCGCGGGGTGACAAGATGGAATCCGTGCGTTTTCATCCGGGATGAAAC
>PITV01000017.1 GCA_017577285.1 Clostridiales bacterium | reverse complement strand
CCTCATAAGCCGCGCGGTTCTTTTCTATCAGTTTCGCTGAAACCGCGAGGATGTCCTCGTCCGGTGCCGCTGTCACTTCCCCGACCCGCGTGAAATCGATCAGCAGATACCGGGGCGCGTTGTTTTTCAGGATCAGGACCGATCCCTTTTCATCCGCCAGGCGGGCCACTCTGGAAAAATTCTGATTGGCTTCCGTCATAGATACCATCACATCTGTGTCCACATACATAGGTCATACCCCCTTTGCATTGCAATTATACACCATATTTAGGATAAATACAACCTATTATGTATAGATAAATATATGGATTTTTCAGGATCTCACGGCCCCGGAGAGCGGTCTTTTGATTCCGGGGCGTCACGCCATCCGCCCGGCCGCGTCCGCCGCACCGGGGTCCCGTTTGACATTCCCTCCCGCCGGAGGTATACTGCAGGCGATCCGTCACGAAGAGAGGTGCCCTGTATGAGAAAAAGATGGAGATCCGCCGCCGCGCTGCTCCTGCTGGCCGTGATCGCGCTGAGCCTGACCGGCTGCGGAAAGGATACCCTCACCGGCAGATGGGACGCCACAGACTATCTGCGGATGAGCGGCGATTTCTCGGAGGAGGAAATGACTGTCATCAGCAGCTGCAGCGTGATCATGGAGTTCACGAAGGACGGCAGGATGATACTGACCATGAGCGCCTACGGCATTTCCCGCGAGCTGATGAACACAGATTACACCGCGGAGGACGGCAGACTGCTGATAGGCGGCGATGCCCTCAGCTGGAAAATGGAGGGCGGCGATCTTGTGATCAGCGATGACACGCACACCGCCGTGCTGAAGCGCGTCAAATGATCCGCTGTATGCCGGCGGGCGTTCTCATTGACATTTGCCGCCGGAGGGTCTATATTGGATATGTTCTTATACATAATGAAATGGAGGTTCTGTTATGAAAAAGACTGTTAAGATAATCACTTCTTTGATGATGATCGCCGCCCTGCTGTGCTGCCTGTGCGCCTGCGGGGAAAAGGAACCCACACTGGTGGGCAGGTGGAGCGTGGACGGCGCCTCCGGCAATGTACCTTCCTTCCGGTTCGAGAAGAACGGCACATTCACCCATGTGAACGCGAAGGGTGAAACACTGGAAGGGAATTACACCGTGAACGGCAGCAAACTCATGATGCAGACCGCCGTTACTGTGGAATACACCGGTGCGAATGAATTTGAAGGGCATACCCTCTACGCGACTGAGGATGGAACCTCGTGCTACTTTATCGATCTTCCCGATGCCGTGTGGAAACTGGAAGGCGACAAGCTGTCCATCACCTCTGAAGGAACAACAACGGTCTACAACCGCGTAAAGTAAGCACGTTTCCGCGGAAACACGCGAAAAAGGAGAAACACCTGTCATGAAAAAGACTGCAAAAGTCATGATTTCCCTGCTGATGATCGCCGCCCTGCTGTGCTGCCTGTGCGCCTGCGGAAAAAAGGAACCCACGCTGGTGGGCAAGTGGGACGCGCTGAACTGGATCTGCGCCGAATACGGCATGAGCCGTGACGCCGTGCTGGCGGCGAACCCCGACGCCACAGTGATCATGGAATTCGCGGAGGACGGGATCATGTCCCTGTCCATCACCGTGGAGGGCGAGACCGAGACCAACAACTATCCCTACAAGGTGGATGGAAACACGGTGAGCATCGGCGGCGTCCGGTCCACCTGGTATATCGTGGATGATGTGCTGACCCTGCAGGATGACCTGATCAACATCCATCTGCCCAGGATCAAATAGGATTCCCGCCGGACCGCGCATCCTTCCGCTTTTTACGCCCGGCACCGCCGCGTGCCGGGCATACCTTTATCACATCCGAAAGAGGCGTTTTATGAAAAAGACCGTCTGTATCCTGCTGGCGCTGATCCTGCTCCTGACCGTATGCGGCGGGACGGCTGAAGAGACCGCCCCCTCCGTCACCGGCCGGTGGAACGCCACCGCCTTCCTGTGCGTGATGTACGGGATGAGCGAGGCGGACTTCGCCGAAAAATTCGGTGATGTTTCCATGATCTACGATTTCACCCCCGAAGGGCTCCTGATCGTCACCCTCACGGTGAACGGCTCATCCACCAGCACTCAGCAGCCCTATACCGTGGACGGCGACAAACTGTCCATAGACGGGACCGGGACCGGCTGGAAGATCGTGAACGGCGACCTGATCCTGCAGGGGAGCGACGGCATCGCCATCGCCCTGCACCCGGTGTATGAGGATCTGCTCACCGGAAAATGGGACGCCATGGACTGGATCTGCGCGGTGTACGGCATGGACCGGGAGGCCGTGCTGGCGGCGGATCCCGGTGCCACCGTGATCATGGAATTCAACAGCGGCATCATGTCCCTTTCCGTCACCGCCGGCGGAGAGACCGAGATCAACAACTACCCCTATACTGTGGAAGGAAACATCATCAACATCGGCGGCATCCGCTCCGCCTGGTCCGTACAGGATGATGTGCTGACCATCCGGGATAACGAGATCGATATCTCCCTGCCGAGAGTAAAGTGAACTAAACAGAGGATCAAAGCCTCCGGGCCGGAAAACGCGGGAGACCGCCGCGGTTCGCCGTCCGGAGGCTTTTTTTGCGCGCTGGGCATATGCGTCTGCCGGAGGACGGTGCGGATCCGGATGGGGGACAACGCTCCGGCAGGGAGACATGAAGCGGCAGATACAGGAAAGCCGGTGCAGACGGCGGGAAATGAACGATGCAGACCGGGCAAAGAAGAGCGGAAAAAGTGAAAGTGCTGTCCGCGGAGAAAATCGGTGCAAAGCAGTTGATATATCCCCCGGGTGAAAATCAGTTGCGCCGTCCGCATGCGGAGGAAAGGAACGGCGCATTCGACAGGGGGACGGTTCTCTGTCTATTTTCCGGACAGAGAACCGTCCCCTGTCGTGTACTCCACCCTCTTGCATACTGCATCCTGTCATACACATCCACCCTCTTGCATACGATACCCTTTCATACACCTTCACCCTCCTGCATATGATCCCCCGTCCCACGCCTCATCCTCCTGTAAACTGTGCCCTGTTCCCCGCGCGTCTCCCCTTTCCCACCGTCCTGTTCGTGTTTTTTCTTGACAAAATTCTTTCTCCTGTTGTACATTGTATCCAACAGCGATCCATATTATGAAAACGGGAAAGAAGAGGTGTACTGTTTATGAAAAAGGTCCTCAGCATACTTGCCGTACTGATGCTCATCGCCGCCGCGATCCCGGTCATTGCCGCGGCCGGGACCGACCCCATCGTGGGCACCTGGGAGGCCGATGCCGAAGGCGCCATTCAGTATATGGCGGAATATTACGGCCTTGACGCTTCCTTCATCCGCTCCGCCGTGGGCGCTGACTACAGCGTCACTTATGTGTTCTGCGAGGACGGCACCTACTCCATGGAATCCATGTCCAACGGCTCGCTGCTGCAGACCAGCGGGGTCTATACCGGCGAAAACGGCGTGTATTCCATCACCTCCACCAGCACCACCCATGAGAACGGTCCCGGCGCCGTCAGCATCTGCACGCTGGATGATGAGGATCACATGCATATCGGCTCCAAGGAATCCGGCGTATACACCCCCTACATCCGCGTTTCCGGCGGCGCCCCCGCCGCGGAGCTTTCCCCCGTGGTCGGCAGATGGGACGCTTCTGATTTCTATTGTCAGAACTCCGGGCTGAACTATGAGGATGTCATAGCGGCCATTCCCGATTTTGCCGTGGTCATCGAATTCACTGAGGACGGAAAGCGGATCACCTCCGTGACCGCCAACGGCAGCGTCACTCAGCTGGCTGAAAACGAATATACCGTGGACGGCGGCACCCTCACGGTGGACGGCGATTCCTGCAACTGGCAGCTGGAGAATGATGTGCTGACCCTGAGCCTGCCCGGCGTTACCGTCATCATGCCCCGCCTGCCGGACGGACCTGCCGGGGCGCAGAGGCCTGATGCCATCATCGGCACATGGGACGGCGCGGCCATCCTGTACTCCCCCTTCTTCGATACGCAGGAGGAAGCGGAAGCCAGATTCGGCGAGATCGCCTATCTGCACGTATTCAGAGAGAACGGCACCCTCTCCGTCACCACCACCATGCTGGGCGATACCCACACCAGCGACTACAGCTACACCATTGACGGAGATACCCTTACCATCGGCAATGATGTGTTCAGCTGGAAGGTGGAAGGCGATGTGCTGACCTTCTGGAACGATGAGATCAGCAACACGCTGTACCGTGTGGAGAACTGACACCGGGACGGCAGAAGGATGTAAAAATACGTGCGCGGGCGGGAAAGCACTGAAAGGATAAGGAAAGCAATGCTGTCCGCGGACTGTTATCTCAAAAAGCGATACTTCCGTGTGAGAAAAGCGGCGTAAAAACAAACAGCGCTGTCCGCACCTGATAGAAAGGAACGGCGCGATCGACAGGGGACGGTTCTCTGTCCATTTTCCGGACAGAGAACCGTCCCCTGTCGTGTACTCCACCCTTCTGCATACTGTAGCCGGTCATGCATCTTCATCCTTCCGAATGCCGTACCCTGTCATGCACATCCATCCTCCCGCATGGCGTACACTTCATTCTCACAGTCTTCCTTCGCGCTCTTTGCCCCTGCCGCGCGCTCAGCCCCCCTGCACGATCTCCGCTCTCACCCTCCCGCGCATTTCCGCCATGCGAGCCCATTTTTTTGCCGCATTCCCCCTTCCGCGCCCTCCTTTCCCGCTTTTCCTTGACAGAGCCGCGGGGGTGGTGTACATTATAGGTAACCGCAAGCAACCGAGATCCGTCTGAAGAGACAGAGAAACGAGAATAAGAGGTATCAACATGAAAAAGATCATTTGTTCCCTTCTCATACTGGTGCTGGCCGCCGCGCTGGCCCTGGGCCTTTCCGCCGCCGCGGAGGATTCCGTCACCGGCCTGTGGAACGCCAACGATTTCCTGTGCAAGATATACGGCGCCTCGGAGGATGATCTGAAAGCGCTGTACGGCGATTTCTCCTACACCATGGAGTTCACCGCGGACGGAAAACTGATCGCCACCCTCACTGCCTACGGCTATCCCGATTCCACGGAATCGGAATATTACACCGAGGGCAGCACCCTGTACATCAACGGCGAACCCAGCGTCTGGGAGATCCGGGACGGAAACCTGATCATCTCCTCCGAGGGCATCGAGATCACCCTGATCCCCATGGACGGAGAGACTTCCCCCGCCGCTGATCCCTCCGCTGTGATCGGCCTGTGGGACGCCGATGACTATGTATGCCAGGGCTACGGCATGTCCCCGGATGACCTTGCCGCAGGCGGCATCTCCTGCACCATGGAATTCACCGCGGATAACGCGCTGATCATCAGCATTCAGATGGGCGATTATGCCGATGTGATGGAGCAGGCCTACGCCGTGGACGGCGACACCCTGTATATCAACGGCGAGCCCAACAGCTGGTATATCGAGAACGGAGACCTCGTCTTCGGCTCCTACGGCATGTTCATCACCCTGCATCCCCTGACCGCCGCCGAAGCGCCCGCCCCCGCCGCGGAGGAACCCGCCGGTCTGACCGGCCTGTGGAACGCCAACGATTTCCTGTGCAAGATGTACGGCACGACAGAGGACGCGATCAGAGCCATATACGGCGATTTCTCCTACACCATGGAGTTCACCGCCGACGGAAAGCTGATCGCCACCCTCACCGCCTACGGCTATCCCGATTCCACGGAATCGGAATATTACACCGAGGGCAGCACCCTGTACATCAACGGCGAGCCCAGCGCCTGGGAGATCCGGAACGGAAACCTGATCATCTCCTCTGAGGGCATCGAGATCACCCTGATCCCCATGGACGGAGAGGCCGTGCCCCCCGCTGAAGAGCCCGTTCCCGCTGAAGAGCCCGCTCCCGCTGAAGAGCCCGTTCCCGCTGAGGACGGATTCATCCCCGCCAGGTGGAACGCCATCGATTACCTGTGCAAGCGCATGGGCATGGATGAGGCGACCCTCCTCGCCCGCTACAGCGACCTGACCTTCACCATGGAGTTCACCGCGGACGGCAAACTGCTGATGGTGCAGGCCTCGGGCGGCAGGGAGAGCGTTCAGGAACAGACCTGGTCTGTAGACGGCGGCACCCTCTATATCAACAACATAGCCGGCACCTGGGAGATGGAAGACGGCAACCTGATCATCGGCATGGGCGGCATCACCTTCACCCTGCTCCCCATGGACAGCGAAGCGGAACCCGAGGCTCCCGCCCCCGCCCCCGCTCCCTCCGTTGAGGGCAAATGGGCCTACGATACTGATGCGATCATCGCCGTCATCGCGGCTCAGAAGGGCATCTCCGCCGATGAGGCGAAGGCCGCCTTCACCGTCAGCGAGGGCATTCTGGAATTCACCGCCGACGGCCGGGTGATCCTCACCGTCAGCACGCCGGACGGCACCCGCACGGAGGAAAAGGAATACACCGCGGACGGCGATACCCTCGTGACGGACGGGGCTGTCACCTGCTGGCGCATCGAAGACGGCAGACTGATCCTCACGGAAGGCGAAACCACCCTGATCCTGAAGCCTTATGAGGGCGAGTAAAAAGCAAATACTGACATAAAAAAGGGCCGGGAGCAGCGTCTCCCGGCTCTTTTCAGTTTCACGGTTTCCGGCGGGGAAATGAGAAAAGGTGAGAAAAGCCGCCCGGAACCCCCCGCACAAATGATTTGAACTGACGCGGATATTATGCTATAATGGATACGCAGGAACAACAGCTGTTATACAGAAGGACCGGCCGCCATAAAGGAGCAGGTGATGAACATGGGCGTCAACTCGGTATATCTGTTCTTCATAATAGGTATGTTTTTCATACTTTCCTTTGTGCGGAACAGCACATTTATCGCCCGCAGAACGGTGAACCTCTACAGCCTGGCCATTCTGGTGAACATCGTGAGCTACGCGGCGTATATGCTCAGATCCGTACTGGAGCAGCATCAGCTGGTCATCTGCGCCAATATCGATGAGATCCTGATCTACGCCGGCTCTCCCCTGATCGCGTTCTTCCTGCTGCTGTGCAGCTTCCGGAAAAACAGCCCGGCGTACCGGGCAGTCTGCGTGAGCCAGGCCGTCTACACCCTGCTGTGCGTTTCATCCGCCTTTACCGGCTGGCTGTTCCGGGTCGACAGCGGCGCCGCCTACAGCAGGGGCCCGCTGAGCGTCATCGCCTTCATATACGCGGGCGGGCTGGAGCTGATATGGGTGGTCAGCATCCTGATCGAATACAGATCGGCGCAGATGCAGGAAAAGATCAAGATCGTTTCGGTGGCGCTGATCGAGCTGGTGGCGATCGTGATGCAGGTGTTCGATTCCAGCTACAAGTTTTCCCTTTTGGGATCATCGTTCTTCCTCATCCTGTTCTATATTTTCCAGATCGAGATCGAGGGAAAGTATGACAAGATGACCAAGGTGCTCAACAAGAGATGCTACAGCATCGTGACCGGCAGGCTGAACAACAACTACGCCATCATCGTGTTCGACATCAACGGGCTGAAGACGGTGAACGACACGAGAGGGCACGAGTACGGCGATATGCTCATCAGCGCCGCGGCGGAATCCATTCAGGCCGGCGCCGGCGAAAACTGCAGCGTGTACAGGATCGGCGGAGACGAATTCGTGCTGATCACCCGCTCCACCGACAGGGGCGAGCTGGACAGCATCACAGGCAGGATCCGGCAGCAGTTCCTGTCCAGACAGCAGGCCCTCGGCATGGAGATATCCGCAGCCGCGGGCTCGGCGGTCAACACGGCCGACATGGATTACACCAATGTGTTCAGGCTCGCGGACGCGCAGATGTACGAGGACAAGCGGGATTACTACAGACAGGCCGGGAGCGGCAGGTGAGAAGGATCCGCAGGCCGTACGCGGCTTTCCGCCCGGATCGTAAATTCTTCTCCCGCGCCCCCTCCCTTCATTGACAAACCCTCCCGATATGCTACAATAGCATCAGCAAAAGGCTTCTGCAGGATCCCGCCCCTGCGCAGCGGCGGAAATGGGATCCGTTTCATTACATAAAAGAGAGGTACCGGCATGAAGACCACAAAAAAACTGCTCAAGACCATCCTTTCCCTGCTGCTGATCTGCACCCTGGCCCTGGGGCTCACCGGCTGCGATGTGGACTGGGAAGCCCTTCTGGATCTCATCATCGAAGATACGGCTGCCGTCGTCATTGACGGGCCGGTCAACACCGTATCCCCCGTTCCGGAGGACAGCCCCTTTATCGGCAAATGGGATATGCTCGGCAGCACGGCCGATATGTACGGCATGAATATCGAAGAGCTGAAGAGCCTGCTGGGAGATTTCACCTGCTATCTGGAATTCACAGCGGACGGACAGTGCATCCTCTTCAGCTCCATATACGGCGCAGATGAAAAGATAGAGATGACCTATACCGCCGAGGGTGACACCCTCACCGTTGACGGAGACACAATAAACTGGCTGTACAGGGACGGCATGCTCATCCTTTGGGATGACGAGCAGCGCCTCACCCTGCCGCGGTATACCGAACCGGGTGCCGCCGCGGAACCGGCTGATATCGAAGACCCGGCCGAAGAGGTGATCCCCGGCGATCCCGCCGGCCTCATCGGCATTTGGGACGCCTCCGAGGCGTTCGCGGATCAGTGGGGCATCTCGGTGGATTATCTGAAGCTGCTGGCGGGCAGCTTCTCCATCACCGTGGAATTCACCGCGGAGGGAAAGTGCATCTACCGCTCCGATGTGTTCGGCGAGATCGAAACCGAGGAATCCGAATACACCGCTGACGGCACCACCGTCACCTCAAACGGCATCTCCCTCAACTGGAAGCTGGAGAACGGCGTGCTCTCCCTTTGGGATGACACCAGAACCGTCTCCATGCCCCGCGCCGGAGCGGAAAGCGGCACGCAGAACGATGTGACCGGCTCCGCCGACCAGCCCGGTTTTCTGCTGATCGATGAGCCGCTGGACTGTGACACAGAGGAGGAGCCTGAAGCGGAGGACGAATGGGTGCCCTTCGCCGATGACGGCATCACCTCCGCGGAAGACATCAGCGAAGACTGGCTCACCGCTCACGGCTGGGAAATGGCAGGTGACGGCCTGATGACCGAGGCGCTGACCGATATCTTCTTTGCCGCCTGCGATACCATCTCCTCCGGCGGCTACGCCGTGGAGAGGCTGATCGCCACCGGTGAAGCCGGCGGAACGGCGTTCTATCTCTTTGAGGGGATGCAGTTCATCACAGAGCCGGAGGAAATGGACATTCCCGGATATTTCACCATCGCCGTGGCTGACGGCCAAACCGGGTTCTGCGGCTTCTATGCCAGCGGAGACCCCGTCGTGTATCCCGCTGAAGAAGAGGAGGACCTGCCGGCGGAGGAATGGCCCGCTGAGGAGGCCGAAACTGAAGAATGCCCCGCTGAGGAAGCTGAAACCGGGGAATATGGATTTCTCTTCTTCCTGCCCGATGTCATCACCGCGCAGGGCCTGAAGGATGACGGCTGGAACGTGATGGAAGAGGAAGGCACCGGCATCATGGATGATGACATGCAGGCGCTGTTCGACAGGGCGTTCGAAAATCTGGCTGGAGCCGTCTACACCGCCGACCGGGTGTTTGCCAGCAAGGTGCTGCAGGACGGCAGTGTGGTCTATCTGTTCGAAGGCACCCAGACCATCGTCTATCCGGACGCGCAGCCCGCGCCCGGCTGGATCGCCGTGCTGCACATGGCGGATCAGACCGAAGACGGCACGGTGATATTCCTGGACTGGATCGCAAAATAAAGCCCGGCATGCGGATCGCGCCCGGTATTTCTTGACAAAACGCCCCCGCGCGATATAATTATGCCGTAGATCACCGGCCTGCCCGTCAGGCGGAAAGGAATCCTTTATGAAAAAGACCCTGCTGAGCCTGCTGACCGTGCTCGTGCTGCTGACAGCCGTATGCGCGCCCGCCCTGGCGGAAACCGCGGAAGAGCGGCCCGATATCATCGGCACATGGGAACGGTTCTATACCGAAGAGGAGTATCAGTCCTACATCAGCATGTTCGTGAACGATCTGGACTTCACCCTGGCGGAAGCGGAGGAGATGCTGAACGAGGGCAGTATTTATTACGTATTCTACGATAACGGCGCCGCGCAGTTCATTACGAAAGACGACGAGTCCATGGATACCACTTATTACACCTACTCCCTCGCTCCCGGGATGCTCATCTTCCATTCCGTTATCGACTGGAGCGATTACGATATGCCGGAATGGGGCATCGAGATCTATGACATCGAATATGAGTTCGAGCTGGAAGGTGACATCATGCGTCTGACAATGGATGAGATCACCCTCTCCTACAGAAAGATCGCCTGACAGCATATAAAAAACAACGCATGCGCTCCTGCCGGAAACGGCGGGGGCGCTGCTTTTTTGCCGGAAAGCCCGGCATCATGCCCGCGTCCGGCGGAACATGGCGGACTTTGGCGGAATATGCACTTGCGCGGGCAGGTTCCCGTGCTACAATGTAAACAGAAAACGACGCGAAACCGCGCCGTTTTTTTGTATGCATATCATGCGGGAAGAGCTTTTCCGGTTTTACGGATCCCGGCACCGGACCGGCCCCCCTGAAAGGGACATCACTGCCCGCCCAGGCAGTTGGTGCAAAGGTCATAGCCCTGCGACCGCGCCTCCTCTATGCTGTTGAAGGGGACCTTGTTTCCTTCCTTCATCTGAGTGACAGAAGGGCATTCTTTATCGTGCAGTTTGTGCGTATTTTTATTTCCGATATAAGAGCATTCCGCCAGCTCCGGCGCTTCCGCCAGGCTCGTCCTCAGGGACACATGCGTTCCGTCCGATACGGCGAGGATCGTGCCGAACTGCCCCGTTATCCACGGATTGCAGCCGGCCGCGGCCAGACGGGTCACGATGACAGCATCGGGCAGGCCGTACTGGTTGTCCTTTCCGGCGCTGATGACGGCATACTCCGGCTTCACGCCGTTCAGGAACTTCTGTGTGGTGGAAGTATCCGATCCGTGATGGCTCACCCGGAGCACATCGCAGTCAGGATCGGTCTGCCCGGAATGGAGCAGATAATCCAGTTCGCCGTCCGTTCCGGCATCCGCCATGAAGAGGAAAACGGTGCTTCCGTACTGCGCCCGGGTGATGATGCAGCCGTCATTCTCATTCTTTGCCCCCGCCATGCAGTGCAGCAGCAGGCGGATATCCCCCAGTTCAACGGTCTCGTTGACTTCCGGGATGACCACAGCGGCGCCCCTCCGGCGCTGCTCCTCCAGCAGCCCGGCCATGCCGGAAAGATTCTCCCCGTCATAGGAGGGGGCGTAAATGACGTCCGCCGTGCATTCCTTCAGTATCTTTGTGAGGCCGCCGGTGTGATCGGCATGATCGTGGGTGATGATGAGGATATCGATGTGATCCTCCGGGCACACGCTGTGCAGCTGGGAATACTCCTTGATTCCGTGATCCCTGTCCCCCGCGTCGATCAGCACGGTGTGCGTGCCGTCAGAGAGCAGTGTGCTGTCCCCCTGGCCCACATCGATGAACCACACCTGCAGCCCGCCGTCCTCCGGGGGCAGGGCCGGGGCGGCGCCGTCTTCCGAGGGCGGCAAAAGAAAGCCCGGCCACACGAAGGCGGCGAGAGCGGCCAGCGCCAGCACGGTGAGCGCCGCGAGGCAGATCAGCAGGACAGGCTTTTTCACAGGCATCCTCCCCGGTCATTTTTGTTCATTATACCACATCCCGCCCGGAAAGGCAAAGAGAGCGGCGGAAGGAACACCGCGCAGGCGCGTCATTCAGCATCCGGGGCGAAAGATCCCCGCCTCAAAGAAAGGAGACCCCTTGAAGATCATCAGAAAAGACAGAAGACCGGTCATCACCGCCGGAACAGGCGGCGCGAGACCGGCGGATAAGCCCCTCCGGGCCACGGAACTGCCGGAGCGGCTTCATCTGGAGGAGCGGCACAGGCTCCACGCCCGGGGACGGCGGGAGCGGGAGTGACTTTTTCCCTCACCCCGTCAGATACAGAGACGGCCCTTTTATCTGAAGCAGAACGGAAGCGCCGTCTTTTTTCCAAATAACGATCCGTCAGGAAGTGAAAAGCATGACCACTTATACCACCTTTGCCCCTGTCCATCTGGCAGGCGGCATTTATGACCGCGAGCCCGCCGTCTGCTTCCGCACCGGCACCCCTGTCCCGCCCGGCGGCACCACCATCCTCAGCACCCGCCATGCCTGGCGCAGCCTGTGCTGGTTCGACGCGGAGGCCGTTTCCGCGGCCCTGTCCGGCCGCCGGGCGGTGAGTATCGCCGTTTCCTGCCGCAGCGAGGGAAACGCGCTGGAGAGCCGGGATCCCTGCCCCCTGCAGCTGTACCGCACCACCCTCGCCTATGACGCGGAAAAGGCCGGCTTCAACAGCGCAGATACCGCCCGCCCCGATGCCGGAATGACCTTTGACGCCCCTGTCAACGGATATTTCGCGGAGTATGCCCGCACGGAGCCGCTGGAGCGGGGCGGCACGCTGGAAAACAGCGTGTTCATGACCGGAGATGCGGCGCGGCGCATGGCGCAGGCGCTGGCGGAGGGCTGCGCGCTGGGCACATGGCAGCTCAAAAGCGGCAGCACCTTTTCCGCCGATACCCCGCCCTACCGCGTGCGGTATCTGGAGGATCTGACCCTCACCATCGGCACAGAGCCCGTCAGCCGGGAGGTCATCAGCCCGGACCGGTTTATCCCCCTCACCGCCCGCGCCTCAGCCGGCGGCACCCTGCAGGCCGCCTTTTCCGGCACGGTGGAGCAGAGCGCTGAAAACCCCGTCACGGGATATCTGCTCTCCTTCCGGGACAGGGAGGGCGGCGCGTGGGGCGAATGGAGCGAAAGCGAGCCCCTGGATACGGCAGAGACATCCGGCACCCTCACCCTTCCCGCGCCCCCGGCGGGCATCGAACGCGCCTTCCGCATCGCCGCTGTCAGCGCGGAGAACACAGGCGTATGGCGGGAAATGACCGGCACCGTAACAGGCGTTCAGCCGCCCGCGGCACCCCGGGTGACCCTGCGGATGCAGGGATGCGCCGCGGTGCTGGACGCGGAATTCCCTCCGGATCCCGCCGGGGCGGGCGTCTGCCGCTATCTGCTCATCAACGGCGTCATCGCCGGCATGACGGGGCCGGAGGGCGGCACGGTCCGCTGCCGGCACTTCTGCGAGCCGGGTGATACGGTCATCCGCGTTCAGGCGGCGGATCTTCCCGGCGGACGGAGCGGGGAGCAGACCCTGCCGGTGCGCCCCTCCCGCTGCTTCGACAGGACAGCGTTCATCTGGAACGGCATATGCAGCGAGGATCTGGGCATCCGCCTGCTGCAGGCCCCGGACACCTCCTTCGCGCCCGCGGCGCAGCGGGTGCTGCGAGCCGCCGGATGCAGCGAAAGCACGGTGCTTCCGGAAGACGGCGCCTTCCTGCCCGCGGAGGCGGAAATGCTGCTGTACTTTCCCCCGGATGCCGGAAGGGACGATGCCGGCCGCGTGCTGCGGGGCGAGGGCCTGCTGCGGCTGGGCGCGGAACCCGGCTTCACGCGCCGCGCGGTCATCCTGAGCCTGACGGAGGAAAGCGTCTATACGGACGGCGGAAGGAAGATGCTCCTGCGGCTGCTGCTCTCCCCCTTCCGCTTCCGCGCGAAGGAGAGCGCCCTGCCCCTGGCCGGAAACGGGAACGAAACGCCCCTGTACTGCTCCGGCGCGGCGGACGCCCTTCCGCTCATCACCCTCACCGTGGCGGGCGGCGAACGGGATGTGACGCTGACGGTCAACGACACCTCCCTCCGGATCATCGATGCCCGGGGTGATGTGACCATCGATTGCGAAAAGCGGACCGTCACCGGCCCGGACGGCACCCCGTTCGATACCTCCGGTGTCTTTCCCCGGCTGCGCCCCGGCATCAACGCCCTGCGCCTGCCGGAGGGTGTGACCGGCGGAAGCATCATGCTGCGGGAAAGGTATCTGTGAGGTTTCCGGGCACACTGCCGGTCATGCCCTCCCCGGACGGAGCGGATCCGGCCGGAAACAGAAAAACGAACATCAAGGAGCAACTATGACAGATAACACCATCCTTCTTTTCCCGGCGAACGCCCTGTGCTTTGACCGGGGCGGCACGCCCCTGGACCCGGTCTCCTGCCTGATCACAGAAGAGGCGGGAGGCGACTGGCGGCTGGAGATGACCCTGCCCCGGGATGATGAGCGGCAGACCCACCGGAAGGTGAGATGCGGCTGCATCCTTACCGCCCCTGTGCCGGACAGACACCTTGCCCTGAAGCATATCTATCCTCCCGGAGAGAGCGCCGCGCTGTACCGGGTGAGGGGGATCCCGGCGCAGATCACGGAGGAGGGCGCCCCGCGGACGGTGTACAGGGACGCGCCCCTTTACGCGGAAAAGCAGTGCCTGACCCCGGCGGCCCTCCTGCCCCCCGGCACGCCGGTGCGGCTGCTGGAAGCGCCGGAAGCGGGCGATGACACGCTGCACATCCTCGATGAGGCGGGGCACAGCGGATACATGGAGACGGCGGGGCTGATCCCGCAGGAACAGGCCGGCGAGGTGACAGATGACGCGTTCACCTTTTCCGCCGCCCCGCGCCAGCCTTTCCGCGCAGTGCGGATCGTGTATGAGGACGGGATGCTGCTGCACGTGACCGCGCGTCACATCAGCTTTGACGCAGCGGCCCGGGCCATGCCGGATGTAACAGTCACGGACATGCCGCTGAAGAATCTGTGCGCCCTGCTGACGGAAGCGGCCGGACGCGTCACCTTTCTGGCGGGAGCGGATATCACCGTCAGCGGCACTTTCCGCGGAAACGCCATGCGGGCCGCCGCGGAAGCCGCGGAGCAGTACGGCCTGCTGATCGTACGGGACGGACGGCGGGTGTATCTGCTGGACGGCGATTCCGCCGACCGGTGCTTCGCGCCCCTGTGGGGACGGGACATCGTGAGCCTGCGCCTCAGCCGGGATACATCCGAGATGATCACGGCGTTCTGTCCCCTGGTGGACGGGGAGCTGCTGGAGCCCGTCATCAGCGAGGGGGACGCCGTTGTCCGCGGGGTCGGCGATGAAGCCGTAAACGCGGAAGCAGACCTGTCGGGAGCGCCCCGCCTCAGCTGCATCGTGCCCGCGGGCAGCAGGGCGGAGGCGGAAGACATCATCCGGAAGCGGCTGGACCGGGGCTGGGACAGGCCCGAGACCGGCATCACCCTGCAGCTTCTGCCGGGCGCGGCGGAGGGCCCCGGCCTGTACGACACCGTGCAGGTGGCGGAGCCCCTCTCAGACACCCTGTACACAGGCCGGGTGACCCGTCTGGAATATGACTGTCTGACCGGCCGGGTGACGGATGCCGGCATCGGCAGGGCGGGATGCGCTCCTTCGGCGGAGAGAGCCCTGTTCGCCGCGGATGACGGCATCCACGGAAATGTGACGGAGCGGCAGACATGAGACCGCCGCCCCGCGGATAAGGAAAGGATAGCAGATATGACTGAAACAGACGAACAAAGAATAACAGCAGGCAGCCCCGGAACAGTTACCGGGCAGATGCTGGCCGGCAGCGCCCGCCGGGCCCTGAACGAGGGCTGGGGCTACATATGGGGCACCAGAGGAAAGATATGGACCGCGGCGGATCAGCGCGCCGCCACCCGGGAGCAGACCGTGAGATACGGCAGCCGCTGGATCGGCCGGCGGGTGTGCGACTGCAGCGGCCTCGTCGTGTGGGCGGCGGAGGAGGCCGGGCTTTCCCTGCACCACGGCAGCAACAGCCTGTACAGCGATGACTGCGCGCGCCGGGGCGGGCTGAAGAACGGCCTGCGGACAGACGGAAAGGAGCTGAAGACCGGCAGCCTGGTGTTCAGAACGAAGAACGGCTCGCGGCATCATGTGGGCATTTATGCCGGCGGCGGGCTGGTCATCGAGGCGAAAAGCACCGCCGCGGGCGTGATCCGCAGCGATACCGGCGGGTTCGATGACTGGGGCGAAGTGAAAGGGGCGGATTATTCCGCTCCCGAAGCCCCGGCGGAGCGGGCACAGGTGCGCGGGGGCTGCAGGGGCTGCGCCGTGCAGGAGATGCAGCGGCTGCTGACCGCGCTGGGATACCCCTGCGGAAAAGCCGACGGCGTCTGCGGCGAAAAGACCGCCGCCGCCCTGCTGGCTTTTCAGAAGGAACACGGCCTCATCCCGGACGGCATCTGCGGCGAAAAGACCTGGGCCGCGCTGACCGCCCCGGCAGAGAGGGCCGCGGAAAGCGGCGCCGGAGCGGAAGAGCGGGAGGAACTTTCCGCATTTCCTGCCGGAGCAGGCGCCGGGAATGAAAAGGAAGAGGAAGGGAACACGCGCGGCACACCGCGGCTGATCCTGTGCCTCGCGCGCCTGCTGAGGGCGTTTTTCATGAAAGGAGATGATGAATCCCGTGAGTGAAACGCTGGCAAGCATCCTTACCGCCGTGCTGGCGCTGGCGGGCACCCTTTGCGGCTCCTTCCTGGCCCACCGCAAAAGTACCGCCCTGCTCACCTACCGGCTGGAGCAGCTGGAGAAGAAGGTGGACAAGCACAACAATCTGGTGGAACGGGTGTACAGGCTGGAAAGCGCTGTTGAAGAGAAAAAAAGATGACCGCGCGGCCTCCGGACGGGGAACCGCCCCGGCGCGCGGGAAAAAGACAAAGCAAAGCGCGGACGGAACAGACCGGACGGAGCAAAAGAGCGGAATAGTAAAAAAGGGCTGCCCTGACGCCTTTCCGGCATCATCGGCAGCCCGCTTTATGTTTTTTCGTTTATTTCCGGTTTATATCCCGTTTATTTCCGGCCCCGGTCTTTACTTCATCACGAGCACATCGCCGCCCACGAGCATCGCGGTGCCGCCGGCAGCCCACACGAGGTAGGACGCGGTGGAGCCGCCGCACAGGGCAACAGCGCCCGCGCATCCCATTATTGCCGCGCTGCCCACGCCGAAGGCGAGGACGCCGGCGGTCAGGATGGCCGCGCCGATGATCTCCTTCTTGTGCTCCGCGCAGAAATCGCAGGTGGCGTCCCAGGCATTGGAGCAGGCATCGGTCACGCTGTCCCAGGCATCGGTCAGCCAGTTTCCGCCGGCCGTGTTCATCAGTTCATTCTCATTCAGTTCCAAAGCATTGATATTATTCAGCATTTTATTTTTCCTCTCTTTCATCTTTGTCTTTCTGTTTTTTCTTTTTTTTTTATTACTTGTCGTCTTCCATCACATTCTTGACGACCAGGGCGCCTGCCGCGTCGGCAAGAGCGGCACCCATCAGAACACCGCCGGTCACCTGAGTGGCAACGGTGGCACCCAGGACGAACAATCCGCCGCCGACAGCGCACAGGGCAAATCCGCCGACCACCATGGCGGTCATGGCGATCTCCTTCTTGTGCTCGGCACAGAAGTCGCAGGTGGCATCCCAGGCAGTGGAGCAGGCATCGCAGGTGGCATCCCAGGCATCGGTCAGCCAGTTTCCGCCGGCCGCGTTCATCAGTTCATTTTCGTTCAGTTCCAGAGCATTGATTTTATTCAGCATTTTATTTTTCCTCTCTTTCGTTTCTTTCGTCTTCATTCTCGTTTTCATTTCCGTTTTCACTATCTGTTTGTTTCCCCTCCCGGGGCGGTTTCATTGGGCCGGGATCATTCCGCCGGTCCGTCATCCTCTCAGTCAAAAATGACAGCTGCCGCGCCGGCCTCGCCGCAGGCGCCGGCGGCGATCAGCCCGACACCGACCATATCCGCGGTGCCGATCAGGCAGGACGCGCTTCCGGCAACGATCACACCCAGTCCGGTGCAGGCCAGGGCCAGTCCGCCCACCGCCAGCGTGCCGATGAGGATATCCTTCTTGTGCTCGGAGCACCAGTCGCAGGTGGCATCCCAGGCATCGGTCAGCCAGTTTCCGCCGTTCACGTTCATCAGTTCATTTTCGTTCAGTTCCATCGTCTTTACATTGTTCAGCATGATCATTTTCTCCTCATTGCCTCCCGTTTCCGAACGGTGAGGGCCTTTCTTCTTTCTGTTCCGGTCTGTTTTATCCGGACACTGATATATACGAACCGCCGGGGAAAAGGGCTACCCGTTCCGGATATTTTTTCATAAAATTCCGGAAGGGCGGCCCCGTTCCCCCGCCGCTTGACACGCCGGCGCCTTTCCCTTATCCTGCAGATGCGCGGAAGGGTCATCCGCGAAAGACCGGGGAGCGGGAGCAGCGTAAAGAAAATGAAGATCGTATTCAGGAGCGATGACTGCTCGGAATGCTGGGACGGCGTTTTTTACAAAAAACTGTCACGTTATCCCTTCATCACGGAATGGGAAGCACGCGGGCGTCCCGGACGGGGCTGAACAGGGATAGAAAAGCATAAAGCGTAAGCAGATATAAGCATGAACACAAAGGGCGTCCCTCCGCAGGGGCGCTTCATTTTTTTACAGAAAACCCCGCGCGGATCAGATACCCGGCGGGGAGAAAGGGATCCATATGGAAAACAGCAGAAACAGCGAACACATGAACGGGGCCGGACAGGGCCTTTCAAGCAGAGAAAAATGGAAGGACATCCTGGTGAGGGCGGGAAAAACCTTCGCGCAGACCGCCCTGGGCTGCCTTATCGCCGGGCTCAGCGGCGCGGACATCTTCTCCGCGGACGGCGCCTTCTGGAAAGGACTGCTGCTCAGCAGCCTGGCCGCGGGCCTCAGCGCCGCGTGGAACAGCGCGGTGGTGCTGATACAGCACAGCTGAACATACCGGGACGCCGGCATTTTCGCAGACGACAGGGGGACGGTTCTTTGACAGACAGAGAACCGTCCCCTGTCGAATCCGCCGTGACCCTTATCATCGGCGGAATATAGCAGGGAATGCCGATGATTGAGCAATGATGTCACAGGATTTATAATCCGCGGATACTGATCGTGCAATGTTGTCACAAGGCTTATGACCCGCGGACGCTGATCGTGCAATGTTTGTCACAGGACTTATGACCCGCGGATGCTGATCATGCCATGTTGTCACAGGGCTTAGGACCCGCGGACGCTGATCGCCGCCATGTTGTCACAGGGCTTAGGACCCGCGGACGCTGATCGCCGCGATGCTTGCCATTCCCGCGTCCGCGTCATTTCTTCTTTTCGCTCAGTTCCCCAATGCGCCTTTTCACGGCGGTGTACTTCTTTTCGGGCACGGGCAGGATGATATTGCCGGAGAGAGTGACCCGGAAGCGGGTGATGCTCGTCACATAATCGGGGTTCACGATATAGCACGAGTGGCAGCGGACATGGGTGCTTTCCAGCATCTTCGCCAGACGGCTGAGCTCAATGGATACCAGGATGCTCTTATCATCCATATGCAGCACGCTGTGGTGGCTGCTGCTCTCCGCCCACTGGATGCGGGAGGGCGAAACGAAAAGGAGTTTGCCGGTGCCGGTCTCCTTCAGATGCAGGGACTCCTCCGTGAGGCTGCCGCGGGTAACGCTGATGCAGGTGGGCTTCACCGGGTACAGCGATCCCTCGTAGTATTTGGGGGTCTGGGTAAAGATATTCACCACGCGCATCTTCCACACATCGGTCTTGATCCACGCCAGATGGTAGCACAGGTCAAAGGTGATGGGGCCGGAATCGGGATAAAAGGCGGTGCGCTCGAAAAATGAGATGGTTTCGGCGCTGGTCGGAGACAGGCGGATGGTCTGGGTGCTGATGAGCCCCAGATAGTACCTCACCATGCCGTTTTCCCGGGAGAAGGCCTTTATCAGATCCTCCTTTCCCTGTATCACCTGTCCGGAATGCGGACCGATCCACAGCACATCATCGCAGAGAGCGTCAAAGTAGGGCTGCAGATCATTCTGGTAAAATTTTGTGATCAGATAATTCAAATACTCATTCAAATCGTTCACGCTGACATCAGACGCGTTCATAGTCATCACCTCACATGGCATTATAATGTTATTTTTTCAACTTTGCAAGTTATTTTTGATTTGCCTATTGACAGTTATAATCCTCTTTGCTATAACAGAATTTATTATGGACGCTCGTCAGAAAAAGGCACACATCTTTTCACAGCAGTTGAACACCTTGCTCACTGAGCAGCACCTTACAGAAGCAAAAGGAGGAAAAAATCATGAACAAAAGGTCTGTCTTTGCGATCCTCGCCGTCCTGGCTCTGGCAGTCGCGCTGCTGTGTATCACGGCAGCGGCAATGGCAGAATACTATCCTGAATTGCCCTGTGGTCATGAACCAGATACGGATCACCTCCCAAAGTCTGACCCTGAGCAGCAAACCGAAGAGTATTGCCTTTGGTATTGCCGGAATGATCATTGTATAATGAATTCTTATAAGAATGGACATTCTGCATCAGTAAAGCACAATTGGGATGCCACCGGCAAATGCAAATATGACGGCTGCGGATATCAGTGTCAACACAAACGGGGCTGGAAGGATGACGACACCTGCGAGATCTGCGGCGCGCTCAACCCGGATATAGCGGCATTCAATGCCTACAAGGCTGAGCTTGCCCAAAAATGGAGGGCATGAGGCACGAGGATGACAGCGCGGATGTTTCGAATTACATAACAGACTTTGCTGACGATCTGAAAACTCGTACGTATGATCGTAGTACCGATCTCCAGGCCAACATATTTGATTTGGATACCATTATGTCTGATCATGTAGATTCACTGGAAACTCAGCGCGCCGGTGAAGTGGGGGCTCACAAAGACGCTGCAAAAAAAGCGCTGGACAGCTATCTGGAGACCAGGTACGGCGATGATGTGCCGGCTTTTGCCTCTTCTTATGTGCTTGCCTGCAAGAAGCAGATCGACGATTATGAATACAACTCCTCCATTACCGTAACAAAAAACAATGATGTCATAGATAGTATCGTGTCGGAGTGCAAAAATTTGATCGAAACCGAGCAGGCGTACCGCGATTATAAAGACGCGTGGTTCCAGAATCTCCGGGAAAACGGGGACAGCGATGCTGTGAAAGCCATCATTGACGACGCGATAGATAAGGCCCCCTCGTATGATTCTACCCAGACGCTGGACGACAACAAGACCGCCTTCGCAGCTTACCTGGCGCCGTATATCACAAAGCTGAACGAGCAGCGCGCCAAAGAAGGGGAGCTTTACAAAGAAGATGCAAAAAAAGCGCTGAACAGCTATCTGAAGACCGTGTACGGCAATGTTGTGCCGGGTTTTGCCGTAATGTATGTGGCTACCTTCAGGGTGGACATCGAAGGGGTTATAGCCAGCGACTTCTTAACCATAGCAGAGTTCAAGGAATACATAGACGATCTCCTGTCGAAGTCCATAAATTTGATCGAAAACGAGCAGGCATACCGCGATTATGAAGATGCGTCGTTCCGGGATCTCCGGGAAGACGGGGACAGCGATGCTGTGAAAGCCATCATTAATGAAGCGATAGCTAATGTCCCCTCGTATCTTTATTCCAATACGCTGGACGACAGCAAGACCGCCCTCGCAACTTACCTGGCGCCGTATATCACAAGGCTGACCGGGCAGCGCGCCAAAGAAGTGAATGAAAACAAGGCCGCCGTGGAGACCGCCATCGCCGCCGTGATCCGGGAGGATGACAGCGATGCCGTGAAGGCGATCGTGCCCGGCACGGTCAACGGCTATGACAGCGGCAAAACCGCGGCGGAGCAGATCGCCGCGCAGAACAAGGTGCTGCAGGACTATAAGGACGCCGTGGAAGCGCAGCGCGCCAATGAAAAAAATCTTTACGTAGAAGATGCAAAAAAAGCGCTGAACAGCTATCTGAAGACCACGTACGGCGATGCTGTGCCGGGTTTTGCCGCAAAGTATGTGACTACCTTCAGGAT
>PITV01000177.1 GCA_017577285.1 Clostridiales bacterium | reverse complement strand
GCCATCCCCAGAGCCGAGCGCATAAAAAGCATAGACAGCGTTTTCGGGGGCCGTGTACCCGATATCGTTCTTGCCATGCTGAAGATGATGTGCTCCAAGGGTCATCTGAACTCGGTGGACCGGCTTGTCTGGGAGTATGAAATGCTGAACCGGGAGCGCAAGGGCATTATGCTGGCCCGTGTGTACAGCGCCGTCGCCTTGAGTGATGAGGAAAAGCAGAAACTCAGGCAGGGCCTGAAGCAGCGTTTCGGAAGAGAAGTGGAACTGGATTGCACCGTGGACGCCTCTCTGATCGGCGGGATCCGTGTGGAAGCGGACGGTAAAGTAATTGACGGCAGTATCAGATACAGACTGCATCAGATCAAGGAAGTGATGGACGCATGACCTCCAAGGCCGGAGAAATCAGCAGTATCATAAAAGAACAGATTCGGCAGTACGAATCCAAGATAGAAATGAAGGAGAACGGCACCGTTATCACTGTAGGTGACGGCATTGCCACGGTGTACGGTCTTCACAACTGCAAGGCGAATGAGCTTCTGCGGTTTGAAGACGGAAGCTACGGCATGGCCCAGAACCTGGAGGAGGAAACGGTTTCCGTTGCTATCCTTTCCGATAATGACAGTATCCGCGAGGGCTCCAATGTGTATTGCACGGGGGAAGCCCTGAGCGTGCCTGTGGGAGAGGGACTGCTGGGGCGTGTAGTGAACGCTCTGGGTGAGCCTATCGATGGCAAGGGCCCTGCCGAAACGAACGGCAGGCGGCCTGTGGAATCTCCCGCTCCCGGCATCATCGAGCGCAAGGGCGTCTGCGTTCCTCTGCAGACCGGTATCAAGGCTATCGACAGCATGATCCCTATCGGCCGCGGCCAGCGCGAGCTGATCATCGGCGACCGCCAGACGGGAAAGACCACCATTGCCGTTGATACCATCCTGAACCAGAAGGATACCGGCGTTATCTGCATTTATGTTGCCATCGGGCAGAAGCGCACATCTGTGGTGCAGATCGCGCAGGAACTGGAAAGAAATGGTGCTATGGCCTATACCATCATCGTTTCCGCCAGCGCCGCGGAAAGTGCCCCGCTGCAGTACATCGCGCCTTATTCCGGATGCGCCATGGCGGAGTATTTCAGGGCTCAGGGCAGGGATGTGCTGATCGTTTACGATGATCTGAGCAAGCATGCTGTGGCTTACCGCGCCCTTTCTCTGCTGATCCGCCGTCCTCCGGGACGTGAAGCCTATCCCGGCGATGTGTTCTATCTGCACAGCCGTCTGCTGGAAAGAGCGGCCTGTGTGGCGGATGAATACGGCGGAGGATCCATTACCGCTCTGCCTATCATTGAGACTCAGGCGGGCGATGTATCCGCTTATATCCCCACCAATGTCATTTCCATTACAGACGGACAGATCTTCCTGGAAACGGAACTGTTCCACAGCGGCATCATGCCCGCCATCAATCCCGGTATCTCCGTCAGCCGTGTCGGCGGCGCGGCGCAGATCAAGGGCATGAAAAAGGTGGCCGGCGAGTTGAAACTGCTGTATGCCCAGTACCGCGAACTGCAGGCGTTTGCCCAGTTCGGCAGCGATCTGGATGCCGATACCAAGGCCCGTCTGGCTTTGGGCGAGCGCATCGTGGAAGTGCTGAAGCAGAAGAAGTCCGTGCCCGTGACGGTCGGCTGTCAGGTCATCATCGTTTATGCCGTTATCAACGGTTTCCTGAATGATGTGGCTGTGAAGGATGTGGCCGCCTGGGAGAAGGATCTTTACGTTTATCTGCAGGATCAGCATGCTGATCTGCTCCGGCGCATAGAGCAGGGGCACTGGGAGCAGGAAGATATCGACGCGACCAGGACCGCTCTTGAAAACTACCGGAGGTAAGGATGAGCGCGGATGTTAAATCACTGAGAAGCCGCATCCGCAGCGTGGATTCCACGCTGCACCTGACCCGCGCCATGGGTCTGGTGGCTTCCTCAAAAATGCGCCGTGCCAATCAGAGCATGCAGCACGGAAGGCAGTACGCCGCCGCGATGGATGAAGTGATCGATGTGCTGCGTTCTTCTCCCGAGTGCGCCAGAACGCCCTATATGAGACCGGCCGGGGAAGGAACGAGGCTCATCGTGATCGCCGGCGACAGGGGACTGGCCGGCGGATACAATGCCAATGTGTTCAAACTGGCGGAAACGGTACCGGATGCCGGGATCATCGCCATTGGAAAGCGTGCCTGTGAAAGGTACGGCCAGAGCGTTATCTCCTCTGAGCGTTTCAGCGGCGCTGATGCCGCGAAGATGGCGGGAGAACTGTGCCGGGACTTTCTGGATGGAAAATACGGAAAACTGGGGATCCTGTACACCGGTTATAAGAATATGATGAGCCAGGAAGCGAAGATCCGCTGGGTGCTGCCGCTTGAAACCGCCGGAAAGGGCGCGGACGCGGCCCCGGTCTTCGAACCGGATGAGGAAACAGTTCTGAACGGCGCGGTACCTTCCTATGTGGCCGGCATACTGTTCGCCTGTATCCGTGAGAGCTTCGCCTGCGAAGTTGCCGCGCGGCGCATGGCGATGGACAGTGCCGGAAAGAACGCGCAGGAAATGATCGATCACCTGCAGCTTCAGTATAACCGGGCCAGACAGAACAATATCACTCAGGAGATCACAGAGATCGTGGCAGGCAGCGGCCTGTAAAAGGAGGAAAAGCCTTGGAAATGAACCATACAGGTATCGTGGCGCAGGTAATGGGCCCTGTTGTGGACGTCCGGTTCGATGAAGAGTATCTGCCGGCGATCTACAACGCGCTGACGCTGCCTTTGAACGGAAAGACGCTCACTGTGGAAGTGGCACAGCATATCGGTGACAATACCGTCCGCTGCATCGCCATGGGTTCCACGGACGGCCTGCAGAGAGGCGTTCAGGTGACCGATACGGGCAAGGGCATTTCTGTGCCTGTGGGCCGTGAGACGCTGGGCCGCATCTTCAATGTGCTGGGTGAACCTGTGGATAACGGCGCCCCCGTTGAAACGGAAGAAAGATGGGATATCCACCGCCCGGCGCCCTCCTATGAGGAACTGAACACATCAGAAGAGATCCTGGAAACGGGTATCAAGGTCATTGACCTGATCTGTCCCTATGCCAAAGGCGGAAAGATCGGCATGTTCGGCGGCGCCGGCGTAGGCAAGACCGTTATGATCATGGAACTGATCAACAACATTGCCAAGCAGCACGGCGGCCTGAGTGTTTTCACCGGTGTAGGTGAGCGCACCCGTGAGGGAAATGATCTGTATACGGAAATGAAGGAGAGCGGCGTGCTCTCCAATACCGCCCTGGTTTACGGACAGATGAACGAGCCGCCGGGAGCCCGTATGCGCGTCGGTCTTTCCGGACTGACCATGGCTGAGTACTTCCGCGACAGGGAAGGGCAGGATGTGCTGCTCTTCATCGACAATATATTCCGTTTCACTCAGGCAGGCAGCGAAGTATCCGCTCTGCTGGGACGTGTTCCCAGCGCCGTCGGCTATCAGCCGACGCTTGCCACCGAAATGGGTATGCTGCAGGAGCGCATCACCTCTACCCGCAAGGGATCCATCACTTCCGTACAGGCGGTTTACGTTCCTGCGGATGACCTGACAGACCCCGCTCCCGCAACCACTTTTGCCCATCTTGATGCCACCACCGTTCTGAGCCGCTCCATTGCCAGCCAGGGAATCTATCCCGCTGTGGATCCTCTGGATTCCACCAGCCGCATCCTGAATCCCGATGTGCTGGGAGAGGAGCATTACAGGATCGCCCGCGAGGTGCAGCGCATCCTGCAGCGCTACAACGAGCTGATGGATATCATCGCCATCATGGGTATGGATGAGCTGGCGGATGATGACAAGCTGCTGGTGAGCAGAGCCCGCAAGATCCAGCGTTTCCTCAGCCAGCCCCTGTTCGTATCCGAAAAGTTCACCGGCATCCCCGGTGTGTATGTGCCTGTCAATGAGACGCTGCGCGGATTCAGAGAGATCATCGAAGGAAAGCACGATGATCTGCCCGAGAGCGCTTTCCTGTATGTCGGCACCATCGATGAAGCTGTCGAGAAGGCCAGGAAGGGCGGCAACTGATGAAGAATTTTCCGCTCGTCATTTCTTCGCCAGACGGAGACCTCTTCAACGGGGAAGTGCTGCAGCTGATCCTGCGCGGTTCGGAGGGAGATCTGGCGGTGCTGGCCGGACATGTTCCCTTCGTGACAAATGTGCAGGCAGGAAAATGTTCGCTGATCCTGCCGGATGAGACCCGGAAGGAGGGCACCATCGGCGAAGGCCTGCTGACCGTTGATAAACAGAAGGTGACTGTTCTTACCGCCAGCCTTGAACTGGAGAAGTAACAGGTACAAAGCTGATTTCAAGACCGTTTTCCTTACGGAAAGCGGTCTTTTTGCGTTGCTTTCCACAAAATGTTAAAAAAGTGTTAAAAAATGCTTGAAATATTACAAAAGTATGTTATAATGATTGCGAAATTTGCTTTTGGAGGATAAGTATGATCACAAAAGCGGCGGGATGGCAGCAAACGGCTGAAGCCCCGCGTTCGGCCAGGATGGACGGTATCATGCGCGCTGTAGCTGACTGGGCTACACTGGAAGAACATGATTCCGTGCTTGATCTGTTTTGCAAAAACGGCGCCCTGCTGGGATCGCTTTCCAAAAATCTGAAGCTGCATGTGTGCGGGATCTGCGATAATCCCACCGAAGCCCCCTTTATCCGCAGGCAGCTTTCGGATGCTGATATCGTATACGCGCAGCCCTGTGATATCCCGTGGCGTGATGACGCTTTTGACGCAGTTCTCGGCAGCAGATATCTGGATTACAATGAAGTGATCCCGGTGCTGCGGGAGGCGATGCGGGTGCTGAAACCCGGCGGCCAGCTCGTGCTCGCTACCAGGATCTTCACAGGAAAAGGGGAGAATTCCCCCGATAAGAAGAGCCTGATGCGCATGATGGAGCAGGAAGGCTTTGAGAGCGTGTCATGGCGCTTCAGCGGTCTTCACGGGGTGGCGGTAAGCTGGAAGAACAACAGCCCTGCCTATGAGCAATGCATATGAC
>PITV01000176.1 GCA_017577285.1 Clostridiales bacterium | reverse complement strand
GTCCGGGGTGGCATTGAAATGTCCGGCTATGATTGACACGCCTCTCCGGCGGTGATAGAATACCGGCGGTAACGCGGAAACAGAACGATCTTTCCGGAGGAAACACGCCATGTTCAAAACGGAACTCCATGCCCATAACGCGCCTCAGAGCCGCTGCGCCCACGCGGATGTCCGCACGCTGGTGGACCGCTTTACCGCCGCGGGCTACAGCACCGTGATGCTCTCGAACCATATCTCCCGCTACAATTTCAAGCTCCGCCCGGAGATGACCTGGAGGGAGAATGTGGAGTTCATCCTGCAGGGATATCATGACCTGAAGGAGGCGGCGGGGGACAGACTGCACATCCTGCTGGGCGCCGAGATGCGCTCCATGGAAAACAGCAATGATTATCTGGTGTTCGGCCTTACGGAGGAGAAGCTCCGCTCCCTTTCCTGCGTGTACGAAATGCCCCTGCGCCAGCTGACCGATACCCTGCATGATATGGACTGCCTTATCTATCAGGCTCATCCCTTCCGCTTCGGCATCACCATTACCGATCCCGCACGGGAGGGCATTGACGGCATGGAGGTGTACAACAGCCACAAGAATCATGATTCCCATAACGATATCGCCCAACTCTGGGCGGATAAAATGGGCCTGCCGCAGATCTCCGGCTCCGATTTTCACGATCCCGAGGGCTATATCGGCGGCGGCATCCGCACAGAATATGTCATCGACAGCATGGATGTGCTGATGCGCACCCTGAGGGAAAACACCTACACGCTTATCAAAGAATGACAGCCCCTTCCTTGAGATGATCCCGCGCCCGCTTCACCGCGGGTGCTTTTTTCATTTCACGCGCCCGCGCGTGCCGGCTATTGTATATTTCCTACACTATATGCCGATTTTCGTTGACATTTCGGCCGTTCCGTTGCATAATTTATAGGTTGAATCCGTATTCACTTTAGTCTTCTGACCGGAGGTTGTAACATGAAATTCCAGGAACTTTCCGCGAAACCTGATTTTTCCGTCATCCAGCCCGAGATCCTCAAATTCTGGAAGGATGATCAGACCTTTGAAAAGTCTGTCGAGCGCCCCACCGGCGGCGAAGTGGTCTTCTATGACGGACCTCCCTTCCCCACAGGAAAGCCCCATCACGGCACTGTGCTGGTGTCCTTCATCAAAGATATGATCTCCCGCTACTGGACCATGCAGGGCTATAAGGTTCCCCGCGTCTGGGGCTGGGACTGCCACGGTCTGCCCATCGAGAACCAGGCTGAACAGCTGATGGGCATCGAGGACAAGAACGAGATCGAAAAATCCATCGGCATCGATGTGTTCAACGACAAGTGCTACGAGATCGTCTCCAGCAATAACGAGGCGTGGCGCGAGTATGTGGAGCAGATGGCCCGCTGGGTGGATTATGACGGCGCCTACAAGACCATGAACAAGGATTTCATGGAGAGCGTTATGTGGGCCTTCAAGACCTGCTATGACAAGGGCCTCATCTACCGCGATTACAGGGTCACTCCCTACTGCACCCACTGCGAGACCAGCCTTTCCATTTCCGATACCCGTGAGAGCGATTCCACCCGTCCCCGTCAGGACCGCTGGCTGATCGCCAAGTTCCGCACCGAGCTTCAGGAAGCGGGCAAACCCGTATACTTCCTGGCCTGGACCACCACCCCCTGGACCCTGCCCTCCAACCTGTGCCTGGCTGTGGGTAAGACCCTGACCTACGCCTTCGTGGATGTGGGAGATATGATCTATGTGGCCTGCAGGGACACCCTGAAGAATTTCCCCAAGGTGTTCGGCGAAAAGCCCGTCATCGTGAAGGAATGTGTGGGTTCCGACCTGCTGGGCATCGAATATGAGCCCCTGTTCCCGTACTTCGCCGATAAGAAGGCGGAGGGCGCCTTCCGCGTGGTCTCCGCTGATTACGTCGGCAGCGATGAGGGCGTGGGCATCGTGCACACCGCTCCCGCTTTCGGCGAGGACGACTACTGGACCTGCAAGAACAACGGCATCCCCCTCGTGAATCCTGTGGACGCCAAGGGCCGCTTCACCGAGGAGGTCACTGATTTCTATCCTCTGCAGGAGGACAAGAACGTCATCGAGATGAACCCCACCGTCATCCGCTTCCTGTATGAGAACGGCAAGGCTGTGGCCGACGGCACCATCGTGCATAACTATCCCCACTGCTGGCGCTGCAAGCGTCCCCTCATCTACAAGGCCATGGACGCTTACTACTTCAATGTGGGCGCCATCAAGGACAAGCTGATCGAATACAACGAGCGCGTGAACTGGCTGCCCGAAACCGTCAAGCACGGCCGCTTCGGCAACTGGCTGGCGGGCGCCCGCGACTGGAACATTTCCCGCAACCGCTACTGGAGCACCCCCATCCCCATCTGGAAGTGCGATCACTGCGGCAAGCAGACGGTGCTGGGCAGCATCGCCGATATCAAGGCCGCCAGCGGCATCGAGCCCGACAATCTGCATCGCCAGTATCTGGACAAGATCACCTTTACCTGCCCCGACTGCGGCGGCACCATGGTGCGCGTGCCCGAGGTGCTGGACTGCTGGTTCGAGAGCGGCAGCGTTCCCTTTGCCTCCAAGCATTATCCCTTTGAGAACAAGGAATGGTTCGAGAGCCACTTCCCGTCCGATTTCGTGGTGGAGTACACCGGTCAGATCCGCTGCTGGTTCTATTACCTGCATGTGCTGTCCACCGCCCTGTTCGACCGTCCCGCCTTCAAGAACTGCGTGGTGCACGGCACCATCCTGGCCAAGGACGGAAAGAAGCTGTCCAAGTCCTCCAAGAACTATACCGACCCCATGGAGCTGATGAAGCAGTTCGGTACCGATGCCTTCCGTCTGTATCTGTACCAGTCCGGCGCCATGCTCATCGGCGATCTGCTCTTTGATGAGAACGGCATCCTGGATTCCCTGCAGAAGGTGATCCTGCCTTACTGGAACGCCTGCAACTTCTTCATCTCCTATGCCAATATCGACGGTTTCGAGCCCTCCGGCGCCGCTCCCAAGAGCGATAATCAGCTGGACCGCTGGATCCTGGCGAAGCTTTATTCCACCGCCAAGGATATCACCGACAGCATGAACGGCTATCAGGTGAACCGTTATGTGGACCGTCTGGTCTCCCTGATCGACGGCCTCACCAACTGGTACATCCGCCGCTCCCGCCGCCGCTTCTGGGCCTCCGGCTACAGCGAGGACAAGAAGAACGCCTACGACACCCTGTACTATGTGCTGGTGAACCTCACAAAGCTGCTGGCGCCCGTGGCTCCCATCGTGTCCGAAAAGATCTACAAGAACCTGACCGGCGAAGAATCCGTGCATCTGGCCTCCTGGCCCGAGATCCCCGCGGAATACGAGGATGACAAGCTGGTGGATGATATCGCTCTGGTGCAGGATATCATCGCCCTGGCCCGTTCCATCCGCGCCAAGAACCGCGTCAAGAACCGTCAGCCCCTCAAGACCCTGCGCATCGCCCTGTCCGATGCCGCCAAGGCCGCCGATATGGTCGCCTTCCGGGATGTCATCGCCGAGGAACTGAACGTGAAGCAGGTGGAATTCCTGGACAAAGTGGATGATATCGCCACCGTCCAGTACGATCCCAACTTCAATGAGATCCGCAACCGCTATCCCGACAAGGTGCCCTTCATTATCAAGGCTGTCAAATCCGGCAAGTTCGCCATGAAGGGCGACAAGGTGGCCCTCGACATCAACGGCGCCGAAGAGGAACTGGACGCCGCCATCATCCTGGTGAAGTACAACGCCAGGGACGGCATGTTCATCGCCAGCGAAGCCGGCATCGTGGTCTCGCTGGATCTGACCATCGATGAGGATCTGAGGAAGGAGGGTCTGGCCCGCGAGATCGTCCGCAATGTGCAGGATGCCCGCAAGACCAGCGGCTGCGAGATCTCCGACCGCATCGTGCTTCAGGTCACCGAAGGCGCTCTGCCCGAGGGCTGGGAAGCCTACATCTGCAATGAGACCCTGGCCGCCATCGGCACCGTTGCCGCGCCTGTAGCCACCGTCGCCATCGAGGATGACGAGGCCGCCGTCAAGCTGCTGCTGGGGAAGGCGTAAGCTGAGCGGCCCGGAAGGGCTGTGAAACGGCTGAAGATAATATGATAAAACAGGATCCGGGGCAGAGATGTTCCGGGTCTTTTTTTGCCGGCGGAGAAGAGCCGTCCGGCTTTTTTCGCTGCATTTCACGTTTTTCCCCGCTGGATTTCCCGCTCATTATCCCGTTCCTTTCCGCTGGATCTTCCGTTCTTTTTCCGTTCCCTTCCTGAAAATCTGCCTGCGTTTCCCGTTCCGCCCGGCCCGAAAACGCGCGGAATATATACATAAGCATACGGAAGCATACATCTGCCGCCGTATGCCCGCCTGATATGCCTCCTTTGGGACCTGATGTAACCGGAAGAATACATTTTCCCCGCCCGCGCGGGGCTGCGGGCTCCGGTAATAAATGATCGATGTAACTGCAAATATTGCACCGGGGAAAACGGAAAAAAGATCGCTTTTCCGTGTCACCGTTTCTCCGGAAGCACACATTATCAACGCGTCCGGCAGGATCGGCCGTGAAAAGGACGTGCTGAAGCAAATCTATCAAAATTTGCAAAACACCGCTGACACGGAGAGAAAATGAAGTTATAATAAAGCCAATGAAAAAGTGGCTGTTTCCGGTCGATCAAATGCGTTTTTTTCTGGTGGGCCGGCAATGACCCGAAAAATGAATGGAGGTAGACCCTATGAAGAAACTGGTAGCCGTGCTGCTCGCTGCCATGATGCTCATCGGCATGATGAGCTTCGCCAGCGCAGAAGAACCCATCAAACTGACCCTGTGGACTTTCCAGGAGCTGCATACCGAACTGTATCAGGTCATGCTGGACAAGTGGAATGCTGATCCCTCCAAGCCCGCCCTGGAGATCGACTTCCAGGTGTATCCCTATGATGATATGCACAACAAGCTCACCATCGCCCTGCAGAGCGGCGAGGGCGCTCCCGACCTGGTGGACATCGAGATCAACATGTTCGCCAACTACCTGAACGGCACCATCGGCCTGGCCCCCATGAATGAG
>PITV01000175.1 GCA_017577285.1 Clostridiales bacterium | reverse complement strand
TTCATCATCTGTCAGAGTGGCAGGCTCGCCTGTTGTTCCGCAGGGGAAATAAGCGTCAACACCGGCATTGAGGAGACGGTCCAGCTGACGGTCGAACGCGTCAAAATCCACTTTTCCGTCCTTGAAGGGGGTGATGAGCGCCACACCGCAGCCGGCAAAAAGAACATTTTTCATATCTTGTTATTTCCTCGTAATGTATCCCGCGGCGCAAAGATATTCGGCAGACAGGACACCGCCGCCCGCAGCGCCGCGCAAGGTATTATGAGAGAGACAGACGAACTTGTAGTCAAAGATGCAGTCCTCGCGGAGACGGCCTACGCACACACCCATACCCTTTTCAAAGTCGCGGTCCAGTCTGGTCTGGGGACGGTCGGGCTCATCGAAATACTTGATGAAGGGGGTGGGGGCGCTGGGCAGTTTGAGACGCTGAGCCTCGGTCTCGTAACTGAGCCAGCGTTCCAGCATTTCCTCGCGGGAGGGCTTGTTTTTGAAGCTTACGCTTACAGCAGCCATATGTCCATCAGAAACGGGAACACGCAGGCACTGAGCTGAAATGACCGGAGAAGTAACGGGAATGATGGCGGAATGATCTTCACTGAGCGTTCCCCAGATCTTCAGAGGCTCTTTCTCGCTCTTTTCTTCTTCACCGCCGATATAGGGAATGACATTATCCAGGATCTCGGGCCAGCGGGAGAAGGTCTTGCTGGCGCCGCTGATGGCCTGGTATGTGCATACATTGATTTTTTCAATGCCGAAATCCAGCATGGGGGTCAGGGCGGGAACATAACTCTGGATGGAGCAGTTGGGCTTTACAGCGATGAAACCACGCCTGGTGCCGAGACGCTTTTTCTGGGCATCGATCACTTTGGCATGTTCAAAATTGATCTCCGGGATCATCATGGGAACATCACTCAGCATACGGCAGGCGCTGTTGTTGCTGATGACGGGAGTTTCGGCTTTTGCATAGCTTTCTTCAAGCGCTCTGGTGGCTGCCTTGTCCATGTTGACGGCGCAGAAAGCGAAATCGATCATGGAAGAGACCTTTTCCACATCGGCGGCGTCATATACGGGCATATTCTTGATGCTTTCGGGAATATCCCAATCAAATGCCCAGCGGCCCGCGACGGCCTGCTCGTAAGTTTTTCCGGCACTGGAAGCACTTGCCGCGAGAGCCTTCACTTCAAACCAGGGATGGTTTGCCAGAAGTGTTACGAAACGCTGGCCCACCATGCCGGTGGCGCCGATGATACCTACACGATACTTTTCCATAGCAAAAATAACCTCCCAAATATGGAATCAATGCATTGTATCACAATTTGCCGGAAAGGACAAGCAAATACACCCAAAATACAGAGATTCCGCGGAGATTCAGGCAACAGACACATACACGGTGAGGACATTTTTTCCATTCCGGTATTCATAACGGACATCGCTGGCCAGTTTTTTAACCATATAGATCCCCAAACCGCCGATTTTGCGGTCATCTGCATCCGCATCCAGATCAGGAGACTTCTGAGAGATAGGGTCAAAGGGACTTCCGCTGTCTTCAAAGGTCATTATGATCTGCTTCCGGATGGGATCGAAATCCAGTTTATAGAAGATCGTGCCTTTCCCGCCATCATAAGCATATGAAGAGATGTTGTTGATGATCTCATCAATGATGATCATGCAGATGCTGCCGGTCTCTTCGCTGATATGATTACCGTTCAGAAAATCTCCGGTGAGATCACAAAGCAGGGGGATGCTGTTAATTACAGCGTTGGCTTGACAGGTGATCATTGTATCCCTCCTTTGAATTTCAGGCTCAGAACGGTCATATCATCAAACTGCGGCGCTCTGCCGGCAAAGCGGGCGGCATCCTGCTTGACAGCGGCACAGATGCTTTCGGAATCCATGGAACCGGGAAGTGAGCAAAGGTGCTCCCTCAGCCGGTCTTCACCGTATTCTTCCTGCGCGGGATCGCAGGCCTCCGTTATGCCGTCTGTATAGAGCAGGAGCGAGTCGCCGGGATCAAGAACCAATGTATGCTCTTTAAACTTTTTTCCTTCTATGCCCGCCAGTATTGCTCCGCTGCGCTCGGAGATGTACTCATACCCTGCATGACCTTTTTTCACCAGCGGCGGATTGTGCCCGGCGTTGATGTAGCGTATCTCGCCGGTGGAGGTGTTCAGCCAGCCCATCCAGACAGTTACGAACATATTCGCTTCATTGTTCTCGCATAGCGCGTCATTGACGATGGAGAACACTTCAGCCGGTTCCATGCCGCGCTGCGCACAGGATTTCAATGCGGATCTGGCACGCATCATGAACATGGCCGCGGGGATCCCTTTACCTGATACATCGGCGATGAGGAAGCAGAGTGTCGTTTCACTGATGAAGAAGTAATCATAAAAATCGCCGCCCACTTCGTTGGCAGTCGTCATGCCGCCGCAGATGTCGATCTCATCACGGCCGGGGAATGGCGGATACACCGAGGGGATCGATGAATTCTGGATCAGTTTCGCGTATGAAAGCTCATTATCCAGACGTTTTTTTGCTTCATCAATGTACCTGTTCAGCGTGGCGACTGTCTGATTGATGTTCGTGCTGAGCGTGTCAAACTCCTGATTGTCATGCACTTCGATCTTGGTGTCCAGCTTTCCGTTGTTGATCTCCTGAAGAGAACGGTTGACACTGCGGATATTATCCACGATGCTCTTCTGGATCAGCCTGTAAATGAAATAGAACAGCGTGATCATCGTTGTCAGCAGGATGAGTGCCATGATCGTTGTGGTGATGGTGCGGGGAGAGTGGACTTCGCGCTCGGGAATGAAGGTGATGATATAGTATCCTTCGCAGATCCCGTACATGCAGTAACAGGATGTGCCGTCTATTTCGCCTGTGATCAGTTTTTCCTGCGTGGTCTCATCAAGTGGTTCTTCCAGATATCCGGACATATCGATCCCTATCAGGTGCCTGAATTCCTTGGGCGCGGAAATGATCTGCATGGAGGGGTTCACGATGATGAATCCTCCGCCGGCTCCGATGTGGTGGTTTTTGCTCACGTTCAGTACCAGTTCATCCAGTTCCTGCTGGAATGCGGCCGCGTCATATCCGATCTGGACATAACCGCCCTTTTCGAGCCAGACACCCGCGTATTTGCGCTGAACACTGCTGTCATATGAAATAGAGCCGGATTCCTGCACATACTCCATAACACCTGACTGTTTCAGCTGCCGCATCTGTGCGTCGAACCCCGCCGACTGTTCTCCCGCGTTTCGCATGTCGAAACCGATATACTGAGTGAAATTGCTGCGGGTGATTATGCCGTTTTCATCGATATAGTTGATTTCTTCAATATCGTTGTTTTCTGCGTACAGGGTCAGTTCTTCATTTGTCGGCAGATCCGGGCTGTCATTACCGAATATGGCGGCGGTCGTCTGTTTCGCCACAGACAGGATCGATGCCTGATCGATATCCAGCTGTATGTCGTCTATGCCCCGCTGCAGGCTTTGCTGGGCGCGTTTCACACTGGCGCCGGTAAGCAGGAACCAGAGCAGGACACATGCAAGGAAGAAGAATAAAAACACGATCAGAAGCAGGCGCTTCTGAAAAGAAACTGTGATTTTTATGTTTCTACGGTCCGGTTTGTTTTCTTTATGATTCAGCATAACAACACCTCACGCGTGAAGATCTGTATGCTGTAATTTTACCATAAATCAGACAAAATACAATTCACAAATATGCTCCGTCATGAAAAGTTATTGAAAAAACAGGCACGGGGATGTATAATGTAAATGGGTTGTTATGCCCATTTGTTTGTGTTATATAAAAATGATCGCATGGAGGACAATATGGCAGCCAGTCTGAAGGAAACGACCAAGGTAAGCAATGTGAAGAGCGTACAGCATGTGCAGGCGGAAGAGAGTGCCAATGAACTGGACCTGACTGAACTGCTGTATCATGTGTGGGACCATAAATGGCTGGTCGTTATCCTGGCCGCGCTGGGTGCCATCGTGATGGCGGTGTACAGTCAGTTTTTTGCTGTAAAGATGTATTCCGCCCAGAGCGTGCTGTACATCGGCAATAATGACGGCTCCATCGTCAGCCTGTCCGACCTGCAGATCGGTTCTTCCCTGACGAAAGACTATATCAGCGTATTCAATATGTGGGAAGTGCACGCCAAGGTCCAGCAGAAGATGAAGGTCCTGTCTCCAAACAAGAACTACAGCGAGGGCACTCTGCGGAGCACATTCTCCATTTCCAATCCCAGCAACACACGACTGCTGTATATAAAGATCACCGCCCCCGATCCTGTGGAGGCGGCGAAGATCGCCAACGCGTATGCCGAGGCGGGCAAGGAGATCATCAGTGAGAAGATGAATGTGGGCACCGATCTGACGATCCTGTCCGAAGCGAGAGAAGGCGTAAGGAGCCTGGTGTCGCCCAACAAGACAAAGAATATCATCCTGGGCTTCGCGGTAGGCGTTCTGCTGTCACTGGTGATCATCACCATCCAGTTCCTGAGCGATACCAAGATCAAGACGGAGAACGATATCCGCAAGTATGTCAACCTGCCTGTGCTGGCAGTGGTGCCTGTTATGCGCAAGGAAGGGGAAAAGCGCGGCAAGAGCGTGCATAAGCACAGGGAAAAGGAAGAATGACATTCTCCCGGAGGGGAAAGAGACATCCGGATCCGGAAAAATAACTGCGAAGCTGGTAGATGAATGGAAGAAAAACGCCAAGGCCGGAAAGAAATACGCGAAAGACGCGGCGTGCATGTGCGCTGGAAACTGGTGTTCCTTGACGCGCTGGTCTATTTCCTTGTGTCTGTCGCTATTCTGGCACTGTACAAGGGAACGGAAGGCTTCCGTCTGAAAGATATCTTTATACAGGCCCTCACATTCGGCGGCATCTGTTTCGTGTGCCGGTTCGCGGGCCGTGTATATCATCAGATATGGCGTTACGGCGGCATCCAGAGCTATCTGCGTCTTCTGATCACGGACTGTGTCGCGTTCGTTCTGGCTTACAGCATCCTGCGTTTTGTCATCACCGGCATCCAGCACAGCGCGTTCCCCCAGTTCCTTTCTCTGTTCAGTATCAATCTTCTGTCCGTGCTGTGCATGCGCATGGTG
>PITV01000174.1 GCA_017577285.1 Clostridiales bacterium | reverse complement strand
ACGCAGATCCCCGCTGAACTCAGCAAAAAACGAACGAACTGTAAACAAACCGTAAACACATGCATGACGGGATTGTAAAACGCCCTGTTTGCCCCTATATTCTCTTTGGAAGGAGTTTTGTTTATGAACGAACGCGCTCTGCGAGTGCTTGAATTTGTCAAGATCCGCCAGATGCTGTCATCCTACGCGCTGACAGACGGCGGCCGCGAACTGTGCGAAAAACTGCAGCCCTGCGATAAGATCGACGAAGCCAGAAAGCAGCTGGATCTCACCGATGAGGCCACCATCATCCTGGCCTATAACGGCGGAAATCCTCTGACCGGTTTCGAGGATCTCGCAGATGCCCTTACACTGGCCGAGAAGGGTGCGGTCCTCTCCACCCGCATGATACTGAATGTGGCCTCCTGCCTGCGGGCTTCCCGCGGCGCCCGGAACGCGCTCGTGACCGAGCGTGAAAACACGCCGCTCATCACAGGCATCGCGAGTAATCTGGTGCCTCTGCAGCAGCTGGAGCGGGACATCGAGGACGCCATCCTGTCCGAGGAGGAGATCGCCGATACGGCCTCCCCCGCGCTCGCCGACATCCGCCGGCATATCCGGCAGAGCAATGAGAAGATCCGCGAAAAGCTCAATACCATGGCCCACAGTTCCCAGTACTCCAAATATCTGATGGAAAACATCGTCACCGTGCGTGACGGCCGTTATGTGCTGCCTGTAAAGGCCGAATGCCGTTCCAACGTTCCCGGTCTCGTGCATGATCAGAGCGCTACAGGCGCCACTCTGTTCGTGGAGCCCTTGGCTATCGTGGAACTGGGCAATGTGCTGAAAGAATGGAAGGCAAAGGAACGGGAGGAGATCCAGCGCATCCTGCAGTCCCTTTCTGCGGATATCGGCAGCAGCAGCGGCATCATCAGCCGCAATGCCGCCATTCTTTCCGATCTGGATTTCATCTTTGCCCGCGGCATGCTGGCCAGGGACATGGAGGCTGTCAAACCCGAGCTGAATGACAAGGGGATCATCCGGTTCATCCGGGTGCGTCACCCCCTCATCGACAGGGAAAAAGTCGTTCCTTGCGATCTGTGGCTCGGGGAGGATTTCACTTCTCTCATCATCACCGGCCCCAATACAGGCGGCAAGACCGTCACCCTCAAGACCGTCGGTCTGATGGTTCTGATGGCGCAGTCCGGCCTGCACATTCCCGGCATGCCCGGTACAAAGATCGCCGTGTTCGATCAGGTCTACGCAGATATCGGCGATGAACAGAGCATTGAGCAGTCCCTCTCCACCTTCTCCTCGCACATGACCAATATCACCTCCATTGTGAACAGTGTGAAGAAAAACGATCTGGTGCTGTTCGATGAACTGGGTGCCGGCACCGATCCCGTGGAAGGCGCGGCACTGGCGCAGTCCATTCTGGACAGTCTGCTGCAGAAAGGGATCCGCACAGTCGCCACCACCCACTACAGCGAGCTGAAGGTATACGCGCTGACCACCAAAGGTGTGGAAAACGCCAGCGTGGAATTCGATGTTTCCACTCTGCGCCCCACCTACAGGCTCTCCATCGGCGTGCCCGGTAAATCCAACGCCTTTGAGATCAGCCGGAAACTGGGGCTGCCCGAGCAGCTGATCGAAAACGCGAAAGCCCTGCTGAATCATGAGTCTGTCGCCTTTGAGGATGTTATCGCCAATGCCGAGTATCACCGGCAGATCGCCCAGAAGGAGCGCGAACTGGCAGAGCAGGCCCGCATGGAAACGGTAAGGCTCCGGAACGAGGCCGAGCGTATTTACAAGGATCTTGAAGAAAAGAAGGAAAGCAGCACCCGGAAGGCCAAGGAAGAGGCCCGCCGCATCGTTGAAAAGGCCCGCCGCGACAGTGAGATCATGATCAGCGAGCTGAAGCGCATGAAGAAAAATGCCACAGTCCCCGATCACGAGATCAACGCTCTCCGCAAACAGCTGGATGCCCAGATCGATGAACTGGCGCCGGGACTGCCTGAAAGCAAGGCCGATTCCGTCACTTCGGCAGATCAGATCAAACCCGGCATGACGGTAGAGGTGCTCACGCTGAACACCAAAGGTCAGGTGCTTTCCGCTCCTGATGCCAGGGGCGATGTATCTGTACAGGCCGGCATCATGAAAACGAAGGTGCATTTCTCTGCCCTGAGGATCCTGAAAGAGGAAGCCCAGAAGCCCAAGGTGACAGTGCATGCCAGGACAAGTCAGGGGACCAAAACGGTCAAAATGAGCTGTGATGTACGCGGCATGGCGCTGGATGAAGCCATTCAGGAGGTGGACCGGTATCTGGATGACGCCACACTGGCCGGTCTGAATGAGGTGACCATCGTGCACGGAAAGGGCATGGGCATCCTGCGCAGCGGCATTCAGCAGCATCTTAAAAAGCATCATCTCGTAAAAAGTTCCCGCCTCGGCGTTTTCGGAGAGGGCGAAGACGGTGTGACCGTCGTAACGCTGAAATAAAGCCGGCGACATTTTTCCCAAGGAGTGTTTTCATGAAAGATATACAGACCATTATGGTGGTCGATGATGATCCGAATATAGCGAATCTGGTCAAGCTTTATCTTGAAAAAGAGGGCTTTGATGTCAACATCCAGTCGTCCGGAGACAGCGCGCTGGCTGCGTTCACCGCCAATCCCCCGGCGCTGGTGCTGCTGGATCTGATGCTGCCCGGTATGGACGGGTGGCAGGTATGCCGCGCCATCCGTCAGCAGAGCAGCATTCCCATCATCATGCTTTCCGCCAAGGATGAAACCTTTGACAAGGTGCTGGGGCTGGAACTTGGAGCGGATGATTATGTCACCAAGCCCTTTGAGGGAAAAGAACTGGTGGCGAGGATCAAGGCCGTGCTCCGCAGGACCTCCGCGCAGGACCAGACCGGTCTTCTCTCCTTTCCGGGGCTGACCGTCAGCATAGACAAGTATGAAGTACGGTTTCAGGGCAATGTGATCGAAATGCCGCCCAAGGAGCTGGAAGTGCTGTATTTCCTTGCCTCCCATCCGAACCGGGTATTTACCCGCGAGCAGCTGCTGGAGCAGGTATGGGGATTCGAGTTTTTCGGGGACAGCCGCACCGTGGATGTACACATCAAGCGCCTCAGGGAGAAGCTGACCAATACAGAAAGCCTGGGATGGCAGATCCGCACCGTATGGAGCGTGGGATACAAGTTTGAAGTGAAACAGGGTTGATCGGGTATTCGGGAAGGCCGGTAACAGTTATGAGAAGAAGCATGTTCACCTACATATTTTCTCTCCTGCTGATCGTATCGCTGGTGCTTACGCTGGTGCTTTCGGCTCTTTTCTATTACAACTCTCTGGATCTGCAGATCCAGAACCGTCTGGATGAACTGACGGAATCCGCGGAGGAACTGGCATATATGGCCCGCAATCAGCGGCAGTCATTCCTCCCTTCCCTTGAACCGCTTGTCATTTCAGGCGGTCTTCCCGAATCGTTCAGAGATCCGGGTTCTGACAGCGGCAGAAGGTTCAGCCGCATCCCGCGCACAGTGGATATCCACGAGGGCTATATCAACTGGAAGATCAGTCAGATCTACACAAAGTACTCCGCCTATACGATCCTTCTTTATACGGATGAAGCCACGGGCAAAATGGTTTCCGTGCTCTACAGCACAGCCGATCTCTCCCCTGATGAGATCACAGAGAAATTTGATTTCTATCAGGAAAACTATTCTGAAAGGCTCATGAACGGAGAAACGATCCGCGAAAGAACAAACTCCAAGAAGGGCACCATTTTCACCGTGGGCATCCCCATCGTAATGAACGGCAAAGTGCGGGGCGGCGTGTTCATTCACACCACCGCGCAGGTCATCCGCGCCGGCTTTAACGGTTTCGCGTGGAAGACCATACTGGCGACCGGGATCGTGTTCCTTCTTTCTGCGGTGTGCGCCTTCTTCCTGGCCCGCAACATCACTAATCCGCTGGCCTCCATCGCCGCATCCTCCAGGCAGATGCAGCACGGAGATTTTACAGCCCGCGCGCCTGTAGCCGGCAGTTCAGAGGTGTGCTTTCTCGCCGAATCCTTCAATGACATGGCCGTACAGCTGCAGCATGTGGAACAGCAGCGGCGCGACCTGATCGCCAATGTATCCCATGAACTGCGCAGCCCCGTTACCAGCATACAGGGCTATGCGGAGGGGATCCTGGACGGAACGATCGGAAATGAGGATCAGGAAAAATATCTGCGCATCATCACCGATGAAACACACCGTCTGGATAAGCTGATCAACAACCTGCTGAGCCTGTCCCGTATGGAAAAAGAGAACCCTGAACTGACGATGACAGATTTTGATCTGTGCGAACTGACAAGGCGCATCCTGATCAGCAAACTGAATGATATCGACAAAAAAGCTATTGAGCCGGAAGCGGATATCCCAGATGAACCCATTTATGTCAGCGCAGATAAGGATGCCATCCAGCAGGTCATCATCAATCTGCTGGATAACGCGGTAAAATACACAGGCGAAAACGGAAAGATAAAGCTTTCCCTGCATCCTGAAAAAGACACCGTCATCTGGCAGATCAGCGACAACGGACCGGGCATTCCCGAGGAAGACCGTCCTTTCATCTTTGACCGTTTCTATATGGTGGATAAAGCCCACACCTCCGGCAAGGGAACAGGACTGGGGCTCGCCATCTGCAAACGCATCATGGATAATCACAAACAGACCATCCGGCTCGTGAACGGTGATAACGGCTGCACCTTTGAATTCACGCTGAACAGGGGCAGCAGAAGCGGAGGTGCGCATGCTGATCTCAGCCAATGCGAAGATTAACTGGGCGCTGGATATCACCGGAAAAAGGCCGGACGGATATCATCTGCTCGATATGCTGATGCAGAAGATCGCTCTGCATGATGATCTTGAGATCACAGAAGGCAGCGGACACACGCTGATCATTGAAGGCAATAATTCGCTTGCCAAAGAGAACAGCAATCTGGTGCTGAAGGCCGCCGGCCTGCTGGACCCCGGTCTGAGGCATTCCGCCTGCATCCGCCTTGTGAAAAGGATCCCCACAGGGGCGGGGCTGGGCGGCGGAAGCGCCGATGCCGCCGCCGCGCTGACCGCCCTGAACGAATACTGGAAACTGGGGCATTCCCCTGATGAGCTGAAAAGCCTGGGACTGCAAC
>PITV01000173.1 GCA_017577285.1 Clostridiales bacterium | reverse complement strand
GTATAAGGATGATCTGCACCCTTTTGACTGCCATATTGCGGAGCGCGAATCTGAACATATCAATCCGCCTCCTTCTCATGCGCAGAGGTGACCTCGTTCATGTCGATCACTTCATCGAAATATTTCCCAAGACGGTCATCATGGGTCACCGCGATCAGCGTTCTGTTCCGGGATACCTCCGTCAGTTCACGGATCACCTGCTCACCGATAGAAAAATTCAGGTTTCCGGTAGGTTCATCCGCAAGAATGAGCTGCGGCTGCTTGACCAGGGCACGCACGATAGCCACCCGCTGCTTCTGACCGCCGGACAGATGATCCACCCGTTTGTTCTTCTTATCAAGGATCCCCAGTTTCTCCAGCAGAACATCAGCACCGGATATGTCCACACCTTCCATTTTCAGAACGGCGATATTATCCGCGACAGTCATTTTATCGATCAGTTTGAAATCCTGAAATATGTAGCCGATCTTTTCGATACGGAGTTTGTCCTTTTCCCGCTGCGACAGTTTTGTAATATCCGTCCCGTCCAACAGAATACTGCCGCTGTCCGGTGAAAGGATCCCGGAGATCATGTTGAGAAGGGTGCTTTTTCCGCAGCCGCTGGCCCCCAGCAGCATATAACTTTTCCCGGTTTCAAACGTCAGATCACGATAGTGAATGGAAGTTTCATTCCTGTATGTTTTTATCAATGAACGGATCTGTATCAAAATAAAGACCTCCTTACCTGTACACAAAAAAGCTTGTTATCCCCGGTCAGATACAGAAAAAGAAGTCAATCCAGGAGCAGCACATGTCTGTCAACAGGTGTATCCGCAAACACGGCGCTTTCAAAAGACCCGCAACCGTTCCCGGACACACAGTACAGCCGTATTGCGTGTCCCGCAGTACAAAACACCAGCGCAGACCGCAGAATAAGCATAGCCGCGCATACGGCGCAATGCTCTCCCGCACAGTCATGATGAGGGAGCGGCAGAAATGCAAAAAAAGCCAGTATTGCAAACAGCACCCATGCAGCAGTCCTGCGGTTCAACATTTCCGCACCTCCCTTTTTGTTTTTTAATATTTTAACGCGTTTCACGGAAAAGTACAAGCAACGAAGGTGTTTTTGCAATGTATTTGCAAAAAGCCGGACGGTTTTTCATATACGGCTGTGCCCGTAAAAGCACACCGGACGGCAATAAAAAATGCCGCCGGTCAGGGCGGCAAGCAAAGCAGACGGCATATCTCAGAACCAGGTAGCGCAGAAGCGGTATACATACCAGTCTTTTACCTGCTTGGTGTACTGGAATGTATCGGGATCTGTCTGATACTGTTCATCCGGGCTGTAATAATTGTTAGTCACGATATAAGTGTAGTTCTTTTTGCCGTTGGCTTTTTCTTCATTGGCGTTCTTTACATCGTAGATATAGCAGTAGCGCTTGATCCTGTTGCTCATATTTCCTTCGACAGTGCGGATCAGATACTTTCCGTCTCCCAGATCCTGCGCCTCGGTCACAAGGCCCACGTGCATACAGGTGCCGGAACTTTTCTGACCGTATACCACCAGATACCCGGTGCGCGGAATAAAGGTGAGGCGGTTCATTTTGTTGAAGCCTTCGATGACTTTTCCCACGCCGTTGGCCTTCACGCTCCAGGCATCCCCGCTTTCATGGGGCTCGCACTTTGTCCATTCCACCATGGGGATCCCCGCGTGATACAGGCAGTAGCACTCAAAAGCGGCACACCAGCCGTATTTCGCGTTGTTTCCGTTATACCACTTCGTATACTTGTTGGAACGCTCGAAAGTCTTCCCGTCCGCCTGTTCCCATTCATTCAGCGCGTAATCGATGGCGGCACGGATCAGCGGCGGAACATCATCCTCCGGATTCTGCGCCTCTTCCAATACGGTGATCTCCACCCTGTACAGAATGCCGTTTTCATCCTCGGCAGTCAGGCAGGCAAAGCCCTCATCCAGCGCGGTGAACTCATTTCCCAGCGCGCTCACCACATCGGAATCATCACTTTCCCACACGCCTGTCACTGTTTCGGGATAAATAAATACTTCTCCCGGCCTCATCCGCAGTTTCATGCTCACGGCATCATCTGCCGCCGCGCAGAAAGCGCCTGTCAGCAGAATGCACATGCATAAAAGCGAAAACAGCCGCTTCAGTTCTTTCATCAGAGCGCCTCCGAATAATTCTGCTGACGGGCCACGCCCATCACATCCCCGGCAGGCAGGCTGAATACCAGCCCCTGTCCTTCGCTGTCCAGGCCCGCCGCTCTGGCGATGGCCGTCATAATGGCGTTGCGGTCTTCATCCTTCGCAAGGATCAGCACCACTTCCTTCTCGGGCTGAATGGTGATGCCGAAGAATTTCTCGGCTTCCTTCGCACCGGCGCCGCGGGCATGGATCACCGTGCCGCCTCTCGCCCCGGCAGGACGGGCCGCGTCCATCACCACATCGGTAAAACCGCGGTTGACGATCGCGATGATCAGATCATGCGTGCATTTTTCCATTTCAGTTTCCTCCTGTGAACCGTTCAGGGTCTGTTCTCCGATCAGTGCCGACAGCACTCTGGTGCCTGCCACCCCGTTGATCCCGCAGGTGAAGGCGATCCCTTTTCCCGGCATATCGATATCAAGCACACGCGAGAGCCTGGCCATCGCCCGCCTTCCCGCCCCAGCGCTGATGAAGGATACCAGCACATCCTTGGGCGTATCACTCAATCCCAGCGTTCCCAGCAGATCCTTGTGTGCGGTGCCGTTGCCCAGCGTGATAAAGTGCCGGGTGACACCGTATTCGCGCAGCAGATCGGCTGCTACCTGACCTTTTCCGCGATCCACGATCGTAAAAAGCATTTTCATCGTACTCATGCGCAATACCTCATTACAGATCGATGATCTCGATCTCTTCCTCGGGCGGCACAGGAACCGCCTGTGTCGCTGCTTTCCGGGTCTTCAGCTTGTAAACGGCGCCCAGCACCTGAATGGCTATCAGCGGCGTCATGGCCACCAGCGCCACCAGACCGAAAGCACCGGAAAGGATATCGATCCCCAGCGCGTCCGCGGCGCCCATTGCCAGAGGCAGCATAAAGGATGCGGTCATGGGGCCGCTGGCCACACCGCCCGAGTCGAATGCCACAGCTGTAAAGATAGGATCGGTATAAAAACTCAGTCCCAGGGCGATGGCATAGCCGGGAATGACGAACCACCAGATGCTTGTGCCGCAAAGCACTCTCAGCATAGCCAGTCCCACCGAGATAGCGACGCCGATGGATAAAGTTTTCATCATCACATTTCTGCTGACGGCGCCGGCTGTGATCTGTTCCACCTGCTCGTTCAGCACATGAACAGCAGGCTCCGCCTTGACCACCAGATAGCCCATCAGCATGCCCAGCGGCAGCAGCCACCACTTTCCCGATGAACCGGCTATAGTGCGGCCGATCTCGGTGCCCATGGGCATGAAGCCCGCATTGACCCCTACCATAAAGAGCACCAGACCCACATAGGTGTAGACCAGGCCGACACCGATGCGTTTCAGTTCACTCAGAGGAAGCCGCAGGAACAATACCTGGAACACCAGGAACAGGATGGTGATGGGTGCCAGAGCCACCAGCACCTCCTGCAGATAAGTGGGCAGGTAAAACACAAAGCGGTCCAGCATATCGCGGGTAGTGTTCAGAATCTCCGGTTCCGCCGTTTCGCTGGCGATCACAGCGGTAAGATCGGGATCGATGATGCACATGATCATCACCGCCAGTATGGGGCCGATACTGCACAGGGCCACCAGACCGAAGCTGTCGTCCTGCGCCTGTTTTCCGCCCCGCACATTGGCAACACCCATGCCGAGCGCCAGAATAAAGGGGACTGTCATGGGGCCGGTGGTGACGCCGCCTGAATCGAAACAGAGAGCGATGGTCTTTTCAGGAACAAATATACCCAGGATAAAGATCACACCGTACATGATGAGCAGCAGATGAGACAGTTTTATGCTGAACAGGATGCGCAGCAGGGATGTCACCAGGAACATGCCCACGCCGCCGGCCACCACGATGATCAGCACGATGCTCTCGCCGCTGATCTGGCTGGCCAGCACATGCAGATCAGGCTCCGCCACAGTGATCAGGATGCCCAGCAGCAGCGCCGAGATCACCAGAAACACGATGCTCTTTTTTCGGGCGATCTGACTGCCCACATGAGTGCCCATCGGCAGCATGGCGGTATCCGCGCCCAGAGTGAACAGACCCATTCCCACGATCAGCAGCAGGGCGCCCACCAGGAACAGCCCCATGGTATCCAGCCCCACCGGCAGGAGCCGTACGCTCAGCAGCAGCACCAGCATGGTGATGGGCAGAACAGAGGACAGGCTCTCCTTTGTCTTATCCGTCAGCTTCTTTTTGAACGCGTGTCTGGAAGGCATGAAAGCATCCAGTGAGCGGTCAACAAAACTTTTTCTGGCCCTTTTGGTTTTTTTCTCGCTCATCCTGTATTCCACCCCCTTCTGTCAGGACTGACCGGCGTCCGTTCGTTATAATCTGGAATGATTATATCACATACCGGTGTGCTTGTCATCAGTGATTATACCCTGTTGAACAAAGAAAAACCGTGCGGTGCGATCCCGCGCGGTCTTTCTGCTTTATGCTGCTTCACGATGCCTTTATTTCTTGCTGTAATCCCATGTAGTGGAATAATATACCTGATCCGGCACCAGTTCGATGCCGGCGTCATGGAACAGTTCCTCCACCGTCACGCACAGCCATCCCTGTTCATTCAGGGTCTCCATGATGACACGCGTGTACTCATTGCAGTTGATGCACAGGTCATGCATCAGCACGACATCCCCGTCCTTAACGCGGCGCAGCACATTGGCTGACACCTTGTCGACATTTGCCTTTCCCGAACTGGATATATCATTGCTGATGATGGACCAGTGGATGAGGGGCATGCCGTAACCGGCGCGGACCAGCGCGTTCTCCCTGCCGCCCGGTGCCCGGATGATGGTGGGGCCGACGCCCAGCAGCGCCTTAAGCTCCGTATCCATCCTTTCCTTCCATTTGAACATATCCGAAACGGAATAACTGCCGCCGATCTCGTGATAGTAATTGTGGCTCTGGATGGAATAAAGGCCGTTATGCTGACGGCACAGGTTGTAGTGATTCTTGCTGCATCTCTCACCCACCACAAAGAAAGTGGCGTTTCCGCCGTAGCGGCGCAGTTCATTCAGGGCGCGCTTTGTATATC
>PITV01000172.1 GCA_017577285.1 Clostridiales bacterium | reverse complement strand
GGCCTGACGATCTCCTCTCCCTCCTATCCCTCCACCATGTATCAGGGAGATTCCTTCTCCATCCGCGGCACCATCTATACCGATGTCGGCACCATCACCATGGTGAAGGGCGAGATCCTGAACAGCTACGGATACGCGACCATGAGCGGAACGGCGTATCCCAACGCTCAGAGCTTCAACCTGAACAGCAGCACCATCAACAACAACCTGCGTTTCGGCCAGCTGAGCGCCGGCACCTACACCTACCGCGTCACCGCGACAGCCAGGAACGGCGGCCAGACCACGGAAAAAGTGATGATCGAACGCACCTTCTCCGTGCTGTCCCGCGCCACAGCCACCCCGGCCCGCACCCCCTACCTGAGCATCTCCTCCCCCTCCTATCCCTCCACCATGTATGAGGGAGACACCTTCTCCATCCGCGGCACCGTCTACACCGATGTGGGCACCGTGACAGAGGTGCGGGGCGAGATCATCGATCAGTACGGCTACGCGACCATGTCCAGATCCGCCTATCCCAACATCCAGAGCTTCACCCTGGCGAACAGCACGATCGACAGCAGCCTGCGCTTCGGCTCACTGCGCGCCGGCAGCTACACCTACCGGATCACCGCCACCGCCAAGAACGGAAGCCTCACCTCTCAGAAGATCCTGATCGAACGTTCCTTCACGGTCATGTCCCGCGCCACGCCCACCCCGGCCCGCGCGCCCTACCTGAACATCACCGGCGCCACCTATCCCGGTGACATGGAGGAAGGTTCCTCCTTCTCCATCCGCGGCACAGTCTCCGCCGATATCGGCGTGCTGACCGAAGTGCGCGGCGAGGTCATTGACCAGTGGGGCTACGCGGTGCAGAGCATCACCGTCTATCCCAGCACCCAGACGCTGGATCTGCGTCCCAGCAACATCAACCAGAAGATGAAGTTCGGCAGCCTGAGCGCCGGCACCTATGTCTACCGCCTCACCGCTGTGGCCCAGAACGGCGCCTACAGCAGCACGGAGATCCTGATCGACTGCTACTTCACCGTCATTGCCAGACAAACCCCGACGCCCAAGCCCGTGACGCCGGTACCTATCACGCCTGCGCCCACGACGCCCATCACACCCGCGCCCACCGCGCCCACGACGCCTACCCCCGTGCCTGTCACGCCCGCGCCCATCCCCGGCCAGATCGATATCTGGAAGGTGGATACCGAGCAGAAGGAAAGCGGCAAGAACAAAGTGGCCAACATGTATGATGATGACTACTCCACCGGCTTCCACTGGGTATACTACAAGTCCGATGAAGTGCGCTTCGTCTTCTGGACCACCGAGGGCGACATCTCCTACTTCCTGATCCGCAACGGCGCCCCCTCCTCCTCCAAGTACTATGACTACTGCCGCTTCACCAAGATCACTCTGGAATTCTACAGCAACGGCACACTGCTGGGCAGCGAGGAAGTGCATCTGAACAAGGAATACTCCCGCGATTACGAAGTATGCCAGCTGGAGCAGACCTACTACGGCGTCACCGAGGTGCGCATGTCCTTCGGCGGCATCAAGCCCGGCAAGGGTGAGACCCAGTACTACGCGTACATCACCGACGTCAAGTTCCAGTGATACAAATGATATGAAAAGCATCCGCGCATGACGGATGCGCAAAGACAAGACCGGAGGCGGGCCCGCAAGAGCCCGCCTCCGGTTTCTCTATATCAGATATCTTTATCCGGTCATCAATATCCGGTTTCCTGTCCGTTCTCATCAGGTGATCCGGCTTCCCCGCCGGGTCACAGCTTCACTGCCGCACGGCGCGTTTTCCTGCCATTCCACCCCCGGCAGGGCGCGCCCGCCTCAGCGGATCACGGCGCTGGTGTGGGAGGAAAGGGTCAGCACGCCGTCCTCCAGCAGGGCTTTTCCCTCGCCGATAAAGGCGGTGAGGCTCTCCGCGCAGGCGCCGGGGACCGTTTTCAGATCCACCGTAACGGTATTGTTGGTGGTATTGTGGATCACCGTCACCCGGCTTCCGTTCAGGGTGCTGGTAAAGCCGCCCGCCTTGGTGCCGGGAATCACGAGGGCCTTATATTCACCGGAAGCGATCTCGGGATTGGCCCTGCGGATCATGATGAGGCGCTTGTAATAGGTATAGATGCTGTTCTCATTCCCCAGCAGATCCCGCACGGAATAGGGCGTCTGCTTGGCAGGATCGTAGGTGGTGCCCACGGGATCCCTCACCGTGTCCCCGTCGCCCCACAGCATGGCCAGACGGCGGTTGGCATCGGTATTGGCGCCGCCCCGGCTGCCGCGCAGGCCGATCTCCTCCCCGTAGTAAATGAAGGGGGAACCGGGACCCAGGATGTAGAGATTGGCCGCCATCCCGGCGTGATGGGACGCCACCGTCAGGTATCCGGCGCAGCGGTCGGTATCGTGATTGGCGATGAAGGGAACGATCCGGGCATCCGGGCTGAGGCCCCGGATGCGGGTGATGTAATTCTCCACATAGGCGGTGTATCTGTTCACATCCCCCTGCTTGGCGGTGGAAGCGATGAGACCGCTGGACTGGGACAGGGTGAAATCGAAGCAGTTCACGGCGGGCTCGTACACATCCGTGATGCCGTCGCTGTCCCACACCTCGGCCACCATATAGATGCCGGGCTTCACCTTCCGCAGTTCCCCGGTGTACCACTGCCAGAACTCCGCGCACTTCGCGTGATCGCCATAGTAGATATATTTGGCGGCGTCAAAGCGGAAGCCGTCCACCCCCAAGTCCAGATAGAACAGGGCCACATCCAGCATCAGCTGCCGCACGGCGGGGTTGTCATAGTTCAGCTCCGGCATATTGTCGCTGAAATTGCATTCGTAGTATTCACCCGTCCCCTGCAGCTTCATGAAGTGCCGCCCCGCGGGCAGCCTGCTGTCCGCCGGCAGCCAGGTATAATAATCGTAATAGATATTGCCGGGGTTGTGCAGCAGGTGGGCGTTCTGGAAATTTTTGAACCACCTGTTGCTGATGCCGGTGTGGTTGACCGGCAGATCGATGATCACCAGCATGCCCCGCTCATGGCACTTTTCCAGCAGTTCCCGCAGGTCATCCATGGTGCCGAAGGCGGGATCAATAGTGTAGTAATCGGTGATATCGTATTTATGATAGGAAGGAGACAGGAAGACCGGCGTCAGCCAGATGCCCTCCACCCCCAGGCTCTTTCCGGAGGCGGGATCGCCGTCATTCAGATAATCCAGCCTGTTGATGATGCCCCGGATATCCCCGGTGCCGTCCCCGTCCGAATCGGAAAAGGAGCCCACGAAGATCTCATAAAAAACGCGGTCGTTCCCGGCGGGAACCCCGTCCCCGCAAAAGGTCACATCGCTCACAACGAATTCATCCCCTTCGGCAAAGGATACCGCGGCGAAAAGCAGAACGCAGCAGAGCGCGAGGCAGAGCATCCTTTTCAAAGCAGCATTTTTCATATCCATCATCCCGCATTTCCTCTATTCATCATCCCGTTTATGACGGGAGCCTGTATCTGTTCCCCCATGATACCCGATAAAAAAGCACTTGTCAAGGCAGGGGAAAAATGGTATGCTTGCCCGTGAAAACAGGAGGAAAAATGCATTGAACGGATCTGTGACCGACCTTTATCCGGCAGAGGAAGCCCTGCGCTGCGGACGGAAAGAAAAGCTGCTGAAACGCGTGTGCGCCATCACGGCCGCGGCGGCGCTGACCGCGTGCATCATGCTTTGCTGCCTTGTGAATACGAAGAACGCCGGCGTCCTCGCCCCCGTCATCATCGGCGTTTCCGCCGCCGGCGGGTGCGTGTGCGTCTGCCTGTATATGCACGGGATCCGCCCCGCGAAAGCCATGCGCACCCACGCGGAAGGGCTGAAGGAGGCGGAAAAGGAGACTCTTGAAGGGATCCTGCTGCCGGAGCGGGAGCTGTTCTCCATCCCGAAATCCGTCACCGTGTGCCGGGTGCGGCTGCAGGGTGACGGGGAAACGGTGCATAAGCTGAGCATCCGGGCGGACCGGGAACAGCTGCTGCCGGCCCCCGGCTCGCTGCTGCGGGCGGAAACAGCCCGCAGATACATCACCGCGCTGGAAGTGCTGCGGGAAGGCGGGGCCGCCGGAGAGACCGCCGCCCCGGCAAAGGAAAAAAGAAAGAAGCGGGAACGTCGCGCGGCAAAGCTGAAGCGGTGCCTCTCCCCCCTGATGCCCATGCTGCTGGTCATCATCCTGAGCGCGGTGCTGTGGGGCTGGATCTTCACCCTGATCACCGATACGGCGGCGGACCGCAAGATCACCCTGTACACAACAGCCTCCATTGCCGATCAGACCGCCCTTTCCGTCCAGCTCGAGGATTGGGCAAGGGCGGACGGAACGGAGAACATCCGCATGGCGCAGGCGAGAGAATTCACCTACTTCATGTTCGGAGGGGACGCGCTGGCGGCCGGAGACCTGTTCATCATAAGGGAAAGCGAGCTGGACGATTACATCGGCTGGTTCGTATCCCTTCCCGCGGAATTCCGCGATCTGCCGGGCGCGACATATATAGACAACGGCCACGGAACGCCCGTCGGCATACGGCTCCGCACGCCGGATGATGAGAACGGGGCGCTGAAACATCTCTCCCTCGCGGACGGGGACTGGTACCTCTTCTTCGGGAAGGAGTCCCTGCATCTGGAGGGAAACAGGGATGCCGTCGACAACTGCGCCGCGGATACGGCACGGCATCTGCTGAATATGGAATAAAAAGGAGCGGATCATGACCGGAACGGTGCATCTCATCTGCGGAAAGATCTGCAGCGGAAAAACATATTACGCGAAGGGGCTGAAGAAAGAGGAAAACGCCGTCATCCTCTCCACCGATGAGGCCACCTGGGCCCTCATCCGGAACGAGCAGGGCGAGTTTTACAACGAATTCGCCCGGCGGGTGAACCTGTATCTGATGAAAAAGGCGGCGGAGATCGCTGCCGCCGGCGCGAATGTCATCCTGGACTGGGGGTTCTGGACAAGGCGGGACCGGCGGGATATATCAGTATATCTGGAAGCAAGGGAAGTGCCGTATGTGTGGCATTATATCGATGTTCCGCATGCCCTGTGGCAGAGGAACATCGCGGAGCGGAATGAAAGGGTCGCGAGAGGCGAAGGCGGCTCCGACTTTTTCGTGGATGAGGGGCTGCTGGAGAAGCTGAACAGCCTGTTCGAAGTTCCGGAAAGGGATGAGATCGGCGTGGGGCACACGCCGCAATGGTGAAAAATCCGGCAAAGGGGAACAGAACACCAAC
>PITV01000171.1 GCA_017577285.1 Clostridiales bacterium | reverse complement strand
TGGCATGATGAACCCAAGCCCGAGATGACATCCTTCATCTGGCGGGAAACAGCACTCACACACTTACTTTTGTGGGGTAACAGCTACAGTCAGATTCTCAGAAACGGCCGCGGTAAGATCCTTGGCTTATACCCGCTGCTTCCGGATAAAATGGAAGTGGACCGGGATGAAGCCGGTAACCTGACCTATACCTATACGACCACGAAGGGCAACATCATCAGCATTCGGCCGGAGGATGTACTGCATATTCCCGGCCTTGGCTTTGACGGTATTATGGGTTACAGTCCCATTGCTGTCGAGAAAAATGCCATCGGCCTGGGAATCGCTGCAGAAGAGTTTGGCAGTAAGTTTTTTTCAAACGGTGCCCGTCCTTCCGGTATTCTGACCCACCCCAACACGGTCAAGGACCCGAAAAAGTTGCGAGAAGCATGGAACAGTGCCTACGGCGGCAGCACGAACAGCGGCAAGGTAGCAGTTATCGAAGAAAACATGCACTTCGAGCCCATATCCGTACCGAATAATGAAGCACAGTTCCTGGAAACACGGAAGTTTCAGGTGAATGAAATATGCCGGATCTACCGTGTGCCTCCGCACATGATCGGCGATCTGGATCACGCTACTTTCAGTAATATCGAGCACCAGAGCATTTCCTTTGCACAGCACACTATCAGGCCGTGGCTTGTCAGAATTGAACAGTCTATCAACCGTGCGCTCTTCTCCGAAAAAGAGAAAGGGCGCTTTTATTGTCAGTTCAATATAGACGGCCTGCTCCGGGGCGATTACAAGAGCCGCATGGAAGGCTACGCCATCGGAAGACAAAACGGCTGGATGAGCGCCAACGACATCCGCCTGCTCGAAAATCTGAATCCCATTCCCGATGAGCAGGGTGGCAACGCCTATATGGTCAACGGCAATATGGTGCCGATCACTTACAGCCTGCTTTCTGAAAAACTGCAGGAAATGGCAGTCGAGTATCAGCAAAAGGAAATGGACATCTTGCAACAGGAACAGGAAGTGCTGAAAAAGATGGATCCGGGTCCGCCGCCTGACGGGTTTGAAGAACGACAAAAAGAAAAGGAGGATGAGCCCTTTGAGGGAGATCAGTCTTAACGGCTATATCGATGACGAGGAGTATTTCGGGGACGAGATCACACCCGGCATGCTTCATGATCTTCTGTATGAGCCGGGGCCTAATGAGTACGAGGATGTACACATTCGGCTGAACAGTTACGGCGGCAGCTGTAACGCTGCTGTACGAATGCACGATGAACTGACGGATTATCCGGGCAGGGTCATTATTACTGTGTCCGGTACGGCGGCTTCTGCTGCAACGGTTCTGGCGATGGCGGCTGACTATCTGGAAATGACCAGCGGTTCGCTGTGGATGATCCACGATCCGAGCATGCTCGCCGTCGGTAATGAACACGACCTGAACGACGCGATCGCGCTTTTGCGGGCATGCAAGGAGAGCATTATCAATGTTTACCGCAAGCGCTGCCGTATGGGTCACGATGAGATCAGCGACATGATGACCAAAACCACCTGGATGGACAGTCAGACTGCCATGAGTAACGGCTTTATCGACAGCGTCGTAAGCGGCGGTAATAACGGTATCGTGAATGCCATATCCGACCGGGTCCTGGCAGAGAAAATGGTGCAAAACTGGGCGGACAGGCATAAAGCCCGGCGCCCTGATGCAAGCGAGGACATGAGATGTGAAAAAGGAGCCCCGATGGCGCCGCAAGAGAAAGAACCGCAGCCCGCGCCTGCCGATGAGAAAAATCAAATACCGGAAGAAACCGGTACCCCTGTCAGCCAGCTTTACAAAAGGCTGGCTTTAATTATGCCTACGAGGCGAACTTAAGGAGGAACTGTATATGAGTAAAGTTCTTGAGATGCGTAAGACCCGCGGTGAACTTTGGGATAAGGCAAAGGCTTTCCTGAATGAACACCAGAACGAAAACGGCATTATGAATGCCGAGGACACCGCTCAGTATGAGCGTATGGAGCAGGATATCGTGGATATGGGCGCGGCCATTGAGCGTGAAGAACGTGCCGAACAGATGGACCGTGAACTGAACAGCCCTGTTGGTTCCATGCTTGTGGACCGTCCCGAACACACTCCTGCCGCCGACAGTAAGAAAGGCACTGCTTCCGACAGCTACAAGTCTGCTTTCTGGAATCAGATGCGCGGCCATCAGAGCCTGAGCGTACGCAATGCGCTGGAGGTTGGCGAACTGTCCGAGGGCGGCTATCTCGTCCCCGATGAGTATGAACATACGCTGATCGAAGCCCTGGAGGATGTGAACAAGCTGCGTACGCTGTGCACCATCATCCGCACCGAGAACGGTACCCGCCGCATTCCCTTTGTAGCATCCAAGGGCACTGCTACCTGGATGGATGAAGAGGAAGCCTACACCGAGAGTGATGATTCCTTCGGTCAGATCACCCTGGGCGCCCATAAGCTGGGCACGATGATCAAGGTCAGTGACGAACTGCTGCAGGACAGCGTTTTCGATGTGGAGAGCTATATTGCACGCGAGTTTGCCCGCCGCATTGGCACCGCTGAAGAAGCTGCCTTCCTGACCGGCAACGGCACGGCTAAGCCTACCGGTCTTCTGCATGATACCTACGGTGCTGGCACTGCTGTGACTACCGCTGGCACCACGCCGACCGCCGACGAACTGCTCGATCTGATCTATAGCCTGAAGAATGTGTACCGCCCCCGCGCCACCCTGCTGATGAACGACACTACCGTGAAGGCCATCCGCAAACTGAAGGACGGTCAGGGACAGTACCTGTGGCAGGCTGGACTGAAGGAAGGCGAACCCGACCGCCTGCTCAACTACCGCATTGTCACTTCTCCCTTCATGCCCGAGATCAGTTCCGGAAATAAGGCGATCCTGTTCGGTGACTTCGGTTATTACTGGATCGCTGATCGCGAAGGCCGTACCTTCCAGCGCCTGAACGAACTGTATGCGGCCACCGGCCAGATCGGCTTTCGCTGCACCGAGCGTGTTGACGGCCGCCTGATCCTGCCCGAGGCCATGAAGTGCCTGAAGATCAAGACCTGATGGAGGTGAATGATTATGTCTGATACCTATAACACTAGAAACTATGCCGCTCATGGCGGCAATGAATGGGTCATCGGCGGCAAGCTGACCATTCTTGAAGGGGCCGAAGTGACCGGCCTCGATGTCGCGGGCGGCTTTACCCCCGCCGCCAATGTGCCTGAAAGCACCGCCAGCACCGTTGCTGCCCTGAAGGATAACTTCAACGCCCTGCTTGCCGCGCTCAAGACTGCCGGTCTGATGGTGGCCGATTCTTCTGAAGAGGAAGAAGAGGACGATGACGAGGATGATGAAAACGGCGGTGGCACCTGATGATCATTACCGTTGCTGAAGTCAAGACCCACCTGCGTATCGAACATGATGATGAAGATACCCTGTTGGAGAGCCTGATCAAGCAATCTCAGGCAGCCGCAGAGGATTTCTGTCGCGTGACCTTTTCTGATGATGCGGCGGAGCCTGTGCGGCTGGCCTGCCTGCTGTTTGTTTCTCATTACTATGAGAACCGGGATAATCCCGACAGACAGGTGTATGTGACCATGCGACTGGCGTTTGAAAATCTGCTTTATCCGTACCGGGATCCGGAAAAGATGTTCTAAGAGGTGACGCGCTTTGCGAGGATATAAAAACTTTGAAGGCAGTCCTCACCCCGGAGATCTGAAGCATCGGATACAGATCGGATATACGGAAAACGTCGTCAATGAAAACGGGTACCCTGTGCCTACGGATATAATCTTGTGCACGGTATGGTCCGCTGTCACGGATGCCGGTAACCAGCACTATCGCAGCGCGGATATCATGAACACAGAAGCCGTTATCAACTTTACGATCCGATGGCGCGATGATGTAAAGCCCGGTATGTGGGTGCTGTTCAACGGTGAAAAATGGTATATATCCACGCTCGGCGAGTATGAGTTCAAGCATACCTATCTCGGTATCAAGGCATCCGTCGCGAAGGGGGTATCCGGATGAAAGCTGTACAGCAAGCGTTACCTTCGCTCATGCCGGATATCCCTGTTGTGGCGGGCGTATGGCGCACTACCTCCGCGGATCCTAATCCCCCTGAGCAGTATATCGTTTACTCCACAACCACATCCGAAGACAGCAGTGCGGATGACGGTATTACGGGCTATAAAACCTTTGTCTATCTCAATCTATGGTCGGATACAGACCCTCTTGCCACGGCGAAAAGAGTGAATGAACTCATGTATGCTGCCGGGTTCGGTATGCTGGAGATGTCCGACAAAGGTTATAACCAGCCCGCCTACGATACAGCCACCCGCCAATATACGGTGCAATGGACCTGGGTACTGTACACGGAGGATTGCCCCATATGAGTCTGGATATAAACGGCCTTGATGAGCTCCGCACACAGATAGCCGAAATGGCCAGCAAGCTGGATACCGAAGGCGCAGGAGCGTCTGTCACCCGAAAGATTCTGGAAAGCGCTGCCGCACCCGTTGAAGCACAGATGAAAACGAATGCCAGTAAGGATCCGAAAATCATCTCCGGCGCTCTGCATGACGCTATCCACACCGGCAAGGTAAAAAAGCGTGCAAACGGCGGCAAGCACATCACCATCGGCGTACATCGGAAGGATTGGGACAATGAGGACTACTATCCGGCGTATGTCGAATACGGGCACGGCGGCCCAGGCCCTGCTCCGTCACACCCCTATATCCGCCCCGCGTACGACACCACAGAGGATGAGGCATACGAAATCATCCGATCCGGATTGCGCGAGGCACTGGACAAATATGACTGATTATAAGGAGGACTGATCTATGTCAGTAACTGCTTCTCCGACCGTATCGAGCACGATCGGTCTGAAAAATGTGGTTTTGGCCCCTCTGACCGAGGACACCGAAACCACGCTTACCTACGGTAACCTGATGGCGCTCGCCGGTGCCATTGATGCCTCTATCACTCCGTCGAATACGGACGCAGATGTGCAGTATGCCGATGACGACGAATTCGATGTGCTGTATCCCGATCCGGAACTCAGTTTCAAGACCAAAATGGCGGATATCCCTCTTGCCATCCAGGAAAAGATTTTCGGCAATGAGATCGACGACAATGGCGTTCTGCTGCGTACCGCAACCGACAAGCCTCCGTATTTTGCCGTGGGTTTCATGAGCGAAAAGAGCAATCACAAGTACCGCTATGTATGGCTGTACAAGGTGCGTGCCAAGCCTGTCACCGAGAACTACTC
>PITV01000170.1 GCA_017577285.1 Clostridiales bacterium | reverse complement strand
GTATTATATAGCTGCTGAAAAAGCAGACCAAGCAGTATAGGAAAGAAAAAGCCAAGCATTTTCTTCCATACTTCGCCCTGCGTCAGATCTGTTTCTCCTCTTATCCCGAATTTCATCATTTATCCTTCCAGTTCAGCGTCCGTTCCGGACAACAGGTGAATTATATTCTTTTGATATATCGAAATCAATATATATTTATGTACAAAAATCTTACAAAAAAATCAAAATATGTACATTGTCCTTGCATTTGCATACAATATGAGGTATCATGTAATTACTTTCCAAATATTCGAAGGAGGCATCTGTTATGCTCTACTCATGTCTTGCTGTACTGATCGTAGCGCTTCTTGCCATTGCGTATGTAGCCTACAATTACGTACGCATCAAGAAGATGGATGAAGGTACCCCGGAAATGGTCGAAATGGCCGGTATCATCCGCAGCGGTGCCAACGCGTTTATGAAAACAGAGTACAAGACCATCGGTGTTGTCGTTATCGCCGTTGCCGTTCTTTTCTCTTTATTTGTTGAAAGGTTCAGCGGCATCACTTTCCTGATGGGCGCGCTGATGAGCAGCTGCGTTTGTGTGCTGGGCATGCGCAGTGCGACCTATGCCAACGTACGCACCGCCAATAAAGCCCGCCAGAGTCTTTCCATCGGTGAAACGGTGAAAGTAGCCCTCTGCGGCGGCAGCATTTCCGGACTGGCTGTGCAGGCCTTCGGCATGCTGGGTATGCTGGTCATTCTTCTGATCTGGCCTGTTGATACCAAAAGCGAAGGGCTCGGTCTCATCCGTATTGCCGGATTTGAGTGCAATTCCACCATCATGCACGTTACCACCTATTCTCTCGGCTGCTCTCTGGTGGCCATGTTCAACCGTGTCGCGGGAGGTAACTACACCAAGGCGGCCGATATCTCCTCTGATATCCTTGCCAAGATCCGCCACGATCTGCCCGAGGATGACAGCCGTGTTCCCAATGTTGTGGCAGACTTTATCGGAGACAATGTAAATGACATCGCCGGCAACTGCTCCGACCTTCTGGAATCCTTTGTTGCCACCATTGCCTCTGCGTTGATGATCGCGGTCGTCAGTTTCGGCTCCGGTGAACTGGCCGAAACGATCCTTCGCAACGCCCTGATGTTCCCCGTCATCCTCGCCGGCTGCGGGCTTGTGGGCTGCCTTCTGGGCCTTGGTTACGCCGCCATCAAGAAGATGGGCAACAATCCCTCAAAGGAACTGAATCTGGCCACCTACATTTCCAGCGGTTTCACGCTTGTATTTGCATTCTTCGCGTCCCTGTTCCTGTTCAGCAAGCTGGATATTGAAGCCTTCAAGTGGGGCTGGATCTCCCCCTGGATCAGCTCGATCCTTGGCATTATCAGCGGCGTGCTGATCGGTATTATTACTGAGTACTATACTTCCACCGATTACAAGCCCACCCGCAAACTCGCAGAAATGGCTACTGAAGGTGAAGCATTCGTTATTACAAAGGGCGATGCCATCGGCAGCCGCAGCTGCCTGCTTCCTATTCTTCTGATCGGCCTCTCCCTGTTTGCTTCCGGTGCTATCTGCGGCATTTACGGTATTGCCATTTCCGCGCTGGGCATGCTGAGTTTCGTCGGATGCACAGTTTCCATCGATGCCTTCGGTCCTATTGCCGATAATGCAGGCGGTCTCGCTGAAAGCTGCCATCTGGATGCCGATGTCCGCGTGATCACTGATAAACTGGACAGTGTAGGCAACACTACAGCCGCCATCGGCAAGGGATTTGCCATCGGCAGCGCCGCGTTTGCAACAGTATCCCTGATCGTTTCTTATGTAAACGGTATCGGCGTGCTGAACGGCACACTTGATATCGCTGTTCCCGCAGTCATCGCCGGTGCCCTGATCGGCGGCGCGCTGGTTGAATACTTCAGCGCCATGCTGACAGATAACACCATCGAATCCGCTAAACTGATGGCGGATGAGGGCGACAAGCTGCTTTCCATTCCCGGTGTACTGGAAGGCGATGTGAAGCCTGACTACAACCGCATGATCAGGATGGCCGCAAAACAGGCCTTGAAAAAGATGCTGATCCCGTCTGTGCTTGCCCTTGTGATCCCCATTCTCGGCGGTTTGCTGATCGGTGCCGGATTTGTCGGCGGTCTGCTGATCGGTGCCACCATTGTTGCTATCCCCCGTGCGATCTTCATGGGCAATTCCGGCGGTGCCTTCGATAACGGAAAGAAGTATATTGAAGGCGGCAACATCCAGGGCCACGGGAAAGGAAGCGCCGCTCACAAGGCTGCTGTTACCGGTGATACCGTTGGCGATACCCGCAAAGACGTTGTCGGCGTCGCACTTGATATCTTCATCAAAACGATGTCTACTGTTGCCAACACGCTGAAGACAATGTTCCGCTGATCAATCAGAATGACCGTTATCAGGGGCGCCGTAAAATACGGCGCCCCTGATTTAAAAAACGGCCGCCTGTGTCTCATTGACAGCAGGCGGCCGTTTTTATCTTTTTACAGTGTTACCAGTCTTCCGCAGGTTTCACATTCCACAAATTCACCGTTTTTGATACTTCTCACAGCACCTGAGGGCAGATTCATATTGCATCCTCCGCACTTGTCGCCTGTGAGTTTTGAAAGCGGCGGTACACTGTGATGTTTTATCTGCTGATACTTTTCCATCAGATCAGCCGGAATATCCTTTGCCTTCTCCTGTACGACTGCTTTCAGCGCTTCCAGTTCCTTTGTCTTTTCAGCATACTCAGCGTCATAAACTTCCTTCAAAGCGGCAAACTCATTCTTGTACTTGGCATACTTGACTTTTACATCATGCTGCTGCTTTTCCCGGTCCTGAGCGTCCTTCCGGATCTTGCTGATCTCTTTTTCATAATTCAGGATACTGTCGCGAAGCTTGCGCACATCAGCGATATAGGCTGCAGCTTCTTCGCTGTTTGTCGCGGGCGCCGTTTCGATCTTTGTCTGCAAAGCTTTCAGGCTGTTCTCCGCACGGGTCAGGGCATCCTTAAGTGCCTCAAGGCGGTCTGCCATAACGGAGATTTCACTCTCGATGCGTTTGTAATTCTTTTGCTGTTCCTCCAGGTTTTCACGGCATTTGAGAAGCTTAATGCGGGTAGGAGACCGCTTCATTTCGTTCTGAAGGCGATCAACTGCCACATCCGCCGACTGATAATCCCAGAGTTTTTCCAGATTCGTCATAAAAGTCCTCCTTCATCGCCGGATCAGAAAATACTGGCTCCGGACGAATAAACTTTCACATTTGATTGTACTACAACCTGCTGCTTTTGTAAAGTATTCGCCAGCTCCGGAACAAGGATCGCCTCCGTTCCGTAATGTGTTCCGTCGAACAGAACAAAATCCTCCATAGAAGCAGCAAGCGCGTTGTGATGCCTTACTTCCCCCGTCAGAAGCGCCTGGGCTCCGCATTCCATTGCCTGAGTGAACCCTATATCATAGGCTCCCCCGGCGATCGCCAGAGTACTGATCATCTTGCCGCGGTTCCCGTAGATCCGCACAGGAGCATGTAAAACATTCTCAATTCTATTATTCAGTTCATCCGCTGTGACCGGTTCATTCAGTTCTCCGAGATACAAAAACTCCTCACTGCGGATATTCGCCAGACCGAGTTTGCGCGCGATGCACGCGCTGCCGCTGTGGACTGACAGATCAAGATTTGTATGCGCGCTGATAACGGAAATATTATTCCGGACAAGTTTGCAAAGGATCCTTCCCTCCGGATCTTCCTCCACCAGATTTTTCCTTGCATGGAAAAGAAGCGGATGATGAGAAACGATCAGTTCCGCTCCGGTTTCAACGGCTTCATTTACAACATTCTCGTTGACATCCAGCGCGACAAGGATCTTATGTACCTCATTTGAGGATTTGCCCACATTAAGTCCGGAGTTGTCAAAATCCTCCTGTGTATCATAAGGTGCCATTTCGTTCAGAATATCATAAACATCTCTGACTGTCAGCATTTTACATAACCTCCTTCAACCATTCAAGATATTTGGGATCCAGATCCTTTACACAGCTTTCCACATCGTAGCGCCAGCGGTAATAATCCTTTGCTGTTTCAGTTCCGGCCCGCATGAGAACCGGTCCGAGAAAGATCTCCTTCTCTGTATAATTGATTTCTCCGGGTTCCGCCCGAAGTACAACATAATATCTGCCGGCAGACATGACAGCTTCCTCACATACAATATGGTATCCGATACTCATGACCGTACATCTCAGAAGGTTAATATCCGTCTGCGGACAGAGTATCAGTGCCGCGCTGTACAGATACTCCCTTCCTTCTGACAGTATACGTGATATCAGTTCGCCGCCCATACCGCATATCGCTATCGCATCAACAGGCGCCTCCAGCGCCTTCAGCCCGTCACCTGTCCTGATAACAGCTCTGTCTTTCAATCCGTGTCTTTCCAGCAACTCTTTCGCCTTCTCAAGGGAAGGAAGACTGATATCCGTCACCAGCATGCGTCCAGCTTTTCCGTACGCCAGCAGATTACAAGAAAGACGCCCATGATCGGCGCCGATATCGGCACCGGCATCACAGGCGGGAAATAGATCGAATACTGTTTTCAGCCGGGCGTCCAGCTTGGGGATCCTGGGTTCTCTCATCAGTCCAGATAATCCTTCAGTTTCTTGCTTCTGGAAGGGTGACGAAGTTTTCTGAGGGCTTTCGCTTCGATCTGACGGATCCTTTCACGGGTCACCTTAAACTCCTTGCCCACTTCCTCCAGCGTACGCTGATGGCCGTCATCCAGGCCGAAACGAAGGCGCAGTACCTTTTCCTCACGGGGAGTCAGTGTATCCAGTACATCCCAAAGCTGTTCTTTCATCAGCGTATGGGAAGCGGCCTCAGAGGGTGACGGCGCGCCTTCATCCTCCACGAAATCTCCAAGATGACTGTCTTCTTCCTCGCCGATAGGTGTTTCAAGAGAAACAGGTTCCTGCGCGATCTTGATGATATCGCGCACCTTATCCTCTTTGATACCCATTTCCTTGGCGATCTCTTCAGGCGTAGGCTCGCGGCCGTTTTCCTGCAGCAGCTGTCTGGAAACACGGATCAGTTTGTTGATCGTTTCGACCATATGAACGGGAATACGGATCGTTCTGGCCTGATCTGCTATAGCCCTTGTAATAGCCTGACGGATCCACCAGGTGGCATAGGTGGAGAACTTATAGCCCTTGGTATAGTCGAACTTTTCTACGGCCTTGATAAGGCCCAGATTGCCCTCCTGGATCAGATCCAGGAACAGCATACCGC
>PITV01000169.1 GCA_017577285.1 Clostridiales bacterium | reverse complement strand
CCGCTGGATAGGTCATCAGCGGGTCGCTCTCCGCCGCCATATAGACGGTCACGGGCTCCGTGCCCGCCAGCAGCCCCTGCAGGCTTTCCGTCACGGCATCGCAGCGCTCCAGCAGCGCCTCCGCCGCTTCCTCCCGGCCGCTCACCGCGCCCAGCAGCAGCACACAGTTCCGGAATCCCGCCTCATCCTCGGGGTCCACCACCAGCGCCGTGACGCCGAAAGCGGTCAGATCCTCCGCGGAGCTCTTCAGCTTCATGGGCAGGATCACCGCGCCGGGCTCCAGCGCCAGCACCGTTTCCATGTTCACTTCCTTGCCCGAGCCCACCGCCGGCAGGCCGATGATCTCCGGCGCGGCCAACCTGTACAGGCCCCGGGTGTCAGCCTTCTTTTCAATGCCGGCGATCTGTTCCCGGCAGCCCAGCGCCAGCAGCACGGCGGTGGAGATATAGTAGCAGGAAACGATGCTGTCAGCCCCTTCCTCCAGCGTTACGGCGCGCCCGGCGGCATCGGTCACGGTGACCTCGCCGGAAGCGGAGAACGCGCAGGTGAACAGCATAAGGATCGCGATCAGCAAAGCGAACGTTTTTTTCATCTGAATCTCCTTCGGATCTGTCCGGAATGTTTTTTGTCACCCTTTATGAGCGGGACTGTCTTTCTTCCGCCATTATACATTTTTTCTTTTCCGAACGCAATTGAAATTTGCGTGTCCCGCGCAATATCCCGCCCCCGGGCGCGCGGATCCCCGCGTCCGCCGTTTTTGCTTTCCGCTTGGACAGATGACGGTTTATAGTGTATAATACATATATCCTGTTTTCTGTACGGCTTTTCCCGCCCTTTGAAAAGGGAAAAGTCACCTGAATATGTGAACGCCGTGCGGAATGCGATTCGTGAAAAGGCAGTATCCTATGCTCAGAAAGAATGACATCACCGAACTGGATATCCTTCGCTTTGCCGGCGCCCGGGGCTTCGCTCAGGCGGACGGCATGGCGGTGTTCGTGGAAAACGCCCTGCCCGGGGAGCGGGTGCGGGCGCTGATCCTGAAGGTGCAGAAGAACTGCGCCTTCGCCAAGACCGTGGAGATCCTCACGCCCTCGCCCGACCGGGCGGAGCCGGACTGTCCGTATTACAGGCAGTGCGGCAGTTGCACCTGCCGGCACATGACCTACGGGGCCACCCTCCGCATGAAGCGGGAGGATGTGCGGGACGCCTTCGCCCACATCGCGGGCATCAGCATCGATGTGCCGCCCGTCATCGGCATGGAGGAGCCCGCTCATTACCGCAACAAGGTGTCCATGCCCGTGGCGGGGGAGACCGGCGCGCCGGCAGCGGGCTATTACGCCCCCCGCAGCCACCGGGTGACGCCTGTGGAGGACTGCCTCATCTCCATGGATAGCGGCAACGCCGTCGTGAAGGTCACTCTGCAGTGGATGAAAAAGTTCGGCATCCCGCCCTATGATGAAAACACCGGGAAGGGCCTCGTGCGCCATATCATGGCCCGCACATCCCGCGCCGGGGAGAGCATGGCGGTGATCATCGCGGCAGGCAAACTGCCCCACGAGCAGGAGCTGGCGGGCATGCTGAGGGCCGCCGTGCCGGGCCTGTGCAGCGTGCAGGTCAATCTCAACCGGCGCCGGGACAATGTGATCCTGGGGGACACCTGCCGCGTGATATGGGGGCGGGAACGCCTCCGTGACACCCTCTGCGGCCTCACCTTCGACCTGAGCCCCCTGTCCTTCTTCCAGATCAACCCCGTGCAGACGGAAAAACTCTATCAGACCGCGCTGGATTTCGCGGATCTGAAGGGGAGCGAGGAGGCCGTGGATCTGTACTGCGGCGCCGGCACCATCTCCCTGAACATGGCGAAAAAGGCGAAGCATGTGACGGGCATCGAGATCGTGCCGCCCGCCATCGAGGACGCGAAAATGAACGCCCTGCGCAACGGCGTCGCCAACGCGGATTTTTACGCCGCCGCGGCGGAGGATCTGCTGCCTGAACTGGCGGAAAAGGGCCTGCGCCCCGATGTCATCATGATGGATCCCCCCCGCAAGGGCGCCGAGGAGGCTGTCCTCCGCGCCATCGCGAAATGCGCCCCGGAGAAGGTGGTGTATGTCAGCTGCGATGTCCACTCACAGGCCCGCGATGTGAAGCTCCTGACCGCCCTCGGCTACCGCCTGGAAAAGGTGCAGCCGGTGGATATGTTCCCCTGGACCGAGCATGTGGAGACGGTTGTTCTTCTTTCCCGACTCCGTCAGAAACCGGATGATTATATCGATGCAGATGTGGATGCTGCTGAGTTAGAGGGGACTTCTGCTGAGACGAAAGCTACATATGAGAAGATTTAGAAGTATGTTGCGGAGCATAATGATGGGATGAAGATAAGCAGCCTTAATATAGCTCAGATGAAAAGGAAATGCGGATCAGAACCTGCAGAGGATTTTAATTTGTCTAAGTCGGAGAATGCAAGACAGCCACAGTGTCCGAAGGAGAAAGAGGATGCGATTGTGGAAGCTTTGAAAACTTTTCATATGATATGAAAATTGCAGACTGACAAATATGCATAATATTACAGAAGCGGTCTTTTTTATTACCGGGGCCCGGTATAAAAATGATTATCAGGAGGAAATAAGAATGGATTTACATGATTACAAAGATGTAGCCGAAAACTATGACAGATATTTAGAAGTAATGTATTCAGAATTTGATGCGCATGAAGGTTTTCAGGAGTTTTATTTACAACTGGCTAAGAAATATGGTGAGGGCGGTGTCGTGGATATTGCTTGTGGAACAGGCGCAGTGCTTTTATATCTTGCAGAGCGGGGCATAGATATTGATGGAACAGATTTATCAGAAGAGATGTGTAAGGTTGCAGCATCCAAGGCTGAGAAGATGAATCTTAACCTGAACATTTATCCGGCTGATATGACGAAGTTTAATTCCGGTAGAAAGTATTCTCTTGCTGTCATCGCAAGAAGCGGTTTCATGCATCTTCCAACATCGCAGCTTCAGAAGGAAGCTTTACTTAACATCAGAGAGCAGCTGTTGCCGGACGGAATACTTACATTTAATACATTCGATCCATGGCCGGCAGTACAGACAGGACAGATGAATACAACGCCCGAAGATTACACATTTAGGCTTGAGTATGTAAATAATAATGGGAATAAAGAAAAGATATACAACGCTATTTCTTACAATCCATTTACTCAGCATATGCACGGAAATTGGAAGTTTGTTGAGTATGACGAGGCCGGGAATGTGATTGGCGAACGTGTAAGGCCATTGTTAATGAGAGAAACGTATCGTTCCGAGATTTTTCTTTTGGCTGAACTTTGTGGATATGAGGTGTTTGATATTTACAGGGGTTATCTTGGAGACAAGGAAGATTTAAGTGATCCTATGTCAGCTGCAAAATACAGAAGTAACCTGATTTGGATTTTAAAGAAAAAATAAAAAGAGGCTGATAAGATGAGATATTATAGAGTACATGGGAACCTTTGTTGAAAGCATTGAGTTTTACCCTGAGCGCCTTGAAAACGGTAAGTTTTTAAAACATATACACTTCAGATTCCCGGTATATTATAATGGTACTGTGATAGATGATATTAGTTGGGAAAATGGAAGTACAGTTGAGAACGTGGCGGTGCTGTCCAGATGCTGTGAACAGTGACAACTCCCAAAGGTGATACCCGGTATGCGGGCGGAATCTGTTATGTTATGCAGTTCTGTCATGTTATGCAGAAAAGAAGGAACTGCGGATCCGGACGGATATTTTATCTTCTATATGCAGGCCTCTGACTGGAATAGAATGGAAAAGAATTTTTGAAATCCCATGATGAATTGAGGAAATGAGTATTGATGGATCCTGTTATTGAAAAATACATGCGAGTCGCCATTGCAGAGGCTTTTATCGCGAGAGCGGCGGGCGAGAATCCGTTTGGCGCGGTGCTGCTGGAGCCGGAAGGAAACTTCTGCCATAAGGCGCACTCCCGCAGTATCGAATTGAACGATCCTACGGCGCATGCGGAGATCCTGGCTATCCGGGAGTACTGCGCGGAAAAGAAAATGGTCTGTCTGAGAGACTACATCCTAATCTGCTCCGGGGAACCCTGCGTTATGTGTTCCGGTGCCATTAAATGGGCAAAGATCGGAAAGATATACTATTCCGTGCCGCAGCCGGTCATCAACCGAATAAGCGGCGGAAAACCAAAGCCCTCCTGTGAGAGCATCATCAATTCCGGCGAGGCACAGAAACTGATCATCGGAAATGTGCTGCAGGAGGAAGGAATGAGGGTGTTTGAGGATTACCGCTTTATTCCGCAGGACGGGCGGCGGTAAGCGGCATCGGAAGCCGCAGGGCTTGCGCGGAGCGGGCCTGAAAGGAGACAGTAATGCCACACGCGATCAAAATAAATACAAAAGTGCGGGCCTGGGAACTGGGTGCCGGAACGGATATGGAGCGGGAAATGACCGCGCAGGGACGGATCGTTCCCTTTCCGGACGGGACCTATGAGGTGTTTTCGCAGGAGACCACGGAAGGAAAGGGACAGGTGGCCCGGGCTGGGGACTTTTTCAAGGTGGATGACAGCGGATATCCCTATCCGAATGAAAGAGAGTGTTTTCTCGCGAGTCACAGGCCGGCCGGGGACGGCTGGTATGAGCAGACCGCGCGGCCGCTGCTGATCTGGCGCCGGGGCGATCCGGAGACGGAGGAGCTTCGCTACCTTCTGGATAACGGCATGCTGTCGCTCCATCCGGAGACTCCGCAGCGCTTCTTCACCGCCCGCCTGTGGGATACGGAGGAGACCTCTCCCTGTGATTCCATCCTTGTCTTTTTTGATGTTGAAAGAGACGGGAAGGGCGGCATCACCGGCATCGATTTCAATTTTATCATCCGCGGGTACTTTGAGCGGAACTACCGCCTGCTGGATGAATGACAGGGCGGTCGTGGAGATCGAACTGACCGATCCGGATGAGGAGATCCGGTTCCCGGAGATGCTGAAGCTGATCCGCGAGGTGACCGATGATCCCGCTTATAAGAACGCCGCTCTGGCGAGGATATGATGCCGGAAGGATCCGGCTGTTCCGCGCAGATGTCCGGACGGGGAAAAATCCGCCGGATGTCTGCTTGACCCGGCATGCCGTCACAGGCGCGTGCAAGGAGGCTTTATGAAGACGATCATCACCATTCAGCATACGCAGTCGGTGCACCACCTGAACGGCATGGTGGGGTCCTGGACCGACTGGCCGCTGACGGAGCTCGGGATGGAGCAGGCGGAGAGGATCGGGGAAAATCTGAGAGCAGGATTCCCGGATACCGCCTTTGTCCTGTATACCTC
>PITV01000168.1 GCA_017577285.1 Clostridiales bacterium | reverse complement strand
GTACATCCTGCGGGTGGAGGATACGGGCGTGGGCATGTCCGATGAATTCCTGAAGCATATCTATGACGCCTTCTCCAGGGAGGACAAGGCCACCACCAGCGAGATCCAGGGCACGGGCCTGGGCATGGCCATCGTGAAGCGTCTGGTGGATTATCTGGACGGCACCATCGATATCGAATCCGCTCAGGGCCGCGGCACCAGCGTGAACGTGACGCTGCACCTGCAGCTGACCGATGAGCAGGCCGGCGCCGCGAAGACCGGTGAGATCGCTGTGGATCTGGCGGGCAAAAAGGTGCTGCTGGTGGAGGATAACGAGCTCAACCGCGAGATCGCCACCGATATCCTCACGGAGCAGGGCGTTCTGATCGAGGAGGCCGTCAACGGCATCGACGCCGTGGAGCATGTGAAGCAGCAGGGGGCGGATCACTACGACTTCGTGCTGATGGATATCCAGATGCCCCTGATGGACGGCTTTGAGGCGACGGCGCAGATCAGGAAGCTGCCGGGCGCCGCGAAGCTTCCCATCATCGCCCTTTCCGCCAATGCCTTCGAGGAGGATAAGATCAAGTCCATCGAGGCCGGCATGAACGATCATGTGGCCAAGCCCATCGTCATTTCCGAGCTGATGGCGGCCATCGCCCGCCTGGTAAAGGAGGAGGAATGAGAATGAACGGTCTGACTGAAAGAGAACGCGCTGTAGATATCGTCAAGGATGTGATCCCCGCCGCCTTCTGGTTCGAGGAGCTGTACGAGAACGGCAGGATCAGGTCCATCCATTATTCCGATGAGATGCGGCAGATGCTGGGCTACACCCGCGAGGAATTCCCCGATACGCTGGACGCGCTGGTGAAGGCCATCCATCCTGATGACAGGCGCGTCATGCTGGATGCCGCCATTGCCGCCGGCACGGGGAAGGCCCCCGCCTACAACGTGGAATACCGGGTGCTCCGGGCGGACGGCATGTATATGTGGGCCAACGCCACCGGCACCCTGATCAGGGATGAGCGGGGCGTTCCGGAGGGCATGTACGGCGCCTTCATCGATATATCGGACCGCAAGGTGAAGCAGCGGGATATGGAGATCATCGACGTGCTGACCTCGGAATACACCGGCGTGTATTTTGTGGACCTGAAAAGCGGGGAGGCGACGCCCTACTCCATGGCCGCCCCCATCGAATCCGCCGTGGGAAGCGCCTTCGTTGGCCCGGTGAAATATACCGATGCCTATGCCTACTGCGTGGAGAATCTGGTCTGCGAGGAGGACAGGGCCCGGATGGCGGAGGCCGGCACCATCGGCAATATCATGAAGGAGCTGCGGGGCAGAAAGACCTTCTCGGTGACATACCGGGATATCTATGATAAATTCTGCGAGATGAAATGCATCAAGATGGGAAAGGCGGAGGATGTGCCGGAGGCCGTGGCCCTGTGCTTCTCCGAAAAGGACGCGCAGCTCAGGGCGAATGAGGAAGCCTCCCGCCGGCTGCAGCGGAACCTGGATATCATCGGCATCCTCGCCTCCGAGTACACCTCGGTGTACTATATCGATATGGATACGGACGAGCTGGATACCTACACCATGAACGAGACCACCGAAACGCAGTTCGGCTCCATCTTCAGGGCGGGCATCAGATACAGCAATGCCTTCCGCATGTATGTGGACCGGTTCGTCAGCCCCGCGGACAAGGAAAAGATGCTGCATGCCGGATCGCGCTACAACATCCTGGATGAGCTGGCGGATAAAAAGACCTTCATCACCGGCTATGTGAACGCCGACGGCAGGCACTGCGAAATGAAATTCGTAAAGGTGGGGAATGATGAGTTCCCCAGGGCCGTGGCGCTGGGCTTCTCGGAAAGGGGAGGGGCGGCGGCGCGGGGAAGGGTGACGAGCGAAGGGGGAAGAGTGAAAGGCGCGGAGGGAAGGGTGAAGAGGGACGGGTGAAGAGTGAAGGTTGAAGGGTGAAAGAGTGAAGAGTGAAAGAGTGAAAGAATGAAGGGCAAGGTATAAAGCCCGGAGAACGAAGAGAAAAGTATAAAAGCCGGCGGCGGCATAACGCCGTTCATGAAAAGCGGCGGGGGATGACAGGCATGTCCTCCGCTGCTTTTTTGCGCGGCGGCGGGGAACCGGGGCTTCATGCGTAAAAATAGCCCTTTTTTGCGTAAAATGCCGGGTTGCCGCGCCTTCCGGGAGACCCTATAATACATATGGTGGAAAAGTATGGCTTCCCGCTGTCCTGTCCGGCGCGTTTTTCAGACATTTTAATGGATAAACCGGCGCGATTTTGGACGGAAATATTGAAAAAACGGGAAAAACAGTGTATACTGCAAGGTAGAATCGCTCTACATATATACATCTGCAGATCATCATCCGCGCAGGCCGGCATTCCCGGGCGGATGATTCGGAAAGGGAGGTTTGGCAATGAACAGCACCCTGCGGCCCGGCGAAACGATGCAGGATCTGATCCGGCGGCTGGAAACGGCGTTCGATACCGTATCCGGCGTGGCGCCGGTGGCATACTGGTATGAAACGCTGGATGAGAACGGACGCCTGCTGGACATCCGCTTCTCCGACGGCATGCGGGAAATGCTGGGCTACAGCGCTGAGGAATTCCCGGACAGGCTTCCCTCCCTTCTGGACCGCATCCATCCCGATGACGCGCGCCGGGTGATGGATATCCTCATCAGCGCCTGCAGGGGGGATATCGACCGCTTCACGGTGGAATACCGCACCCTCGCCGCCGGCGGGGAATACCTGTGGGTGAGCGCCACCGGTCAGGATGTAATCGACGCGGAGGGCAGGATCGCCGGCATTTTCGGCGCCGTCATCGATATCTCAGGCCGCCGTGCCCGCGAGCATCTGGACCGCAAGCTGAAAAGGCAGGGGTTCCAGCTGCAGGAAGCCCTCACCTTCACCAACTTTTTCCTGGGCACCTATACCTCCGCCTATTATGTCAACCTGAAGGATCTTTCCTGCCGGGTCTACAAGCGCACGGAGGATCTGGAGGCGCAGTTCCCCGTCACCGGCGGCTATTATGAGTCCCTTTCCGCCTATATAGAGCAGCGCGTGCATCCCGATGACCGGGCGGCGCTGCTGGAGGTCTCCCGTCCCGAAAGGATGAGGGAGATGCTGCGGGTCCATCCGGAATATATCCACATTTTTCGCGATATCTCCGGCGGCACGGAGAAGAACTACCGCATGCAGATCATCCGCGGCGCCGATGAGGATCACGCCGCCTTCGGATTCGTCGATATCACCGAGGAGCTGCGGGAGCAGCAGCGCCTCTTCCTGGGCGCCGTGCCCATCTCGCCGGATATCCTCACCAAGGCCAATGTGGGCCTGTGGGCCTTTGAGCTGGATGAGGGCAGGCCGCCCCGCATGTACGCGGATGAGGCCATGCTGGGGCTGCTCGGCCTGAAGGAGCAGGTGCCGCCCGAGCAGATCTATCACGCCTGGTACGATCATATCGACGCCGGTTCCTACGGCCTTGTTTCCGGCGCCGTGGAAAGGATGCAGACCGGGTTTGCCGAGGTGCAGTACCCCTGGCACCATCCCGACGGACACACCATGATCGTGCGCTGCGGCGGCGTGCGCAACCCGGCCTATACCGGCGGCATCCGCATCGAGGGCACCCATCAGGATGTGACGGAAGTGGTGCACTTCGACGAGGCGGAGGTGAAGCGCCTCCGTCAGGCGGAGGTGAAGCTGCAGCACGAACAGCTGCGGGCCGAGGTGCTGAACTACATGATCGATCACGATGATGACGATCCCGTGGAGCTGCTGAAGCGCTTTGCCGAGCGCCTGCGGGTGCTCACCGGGTGCGATCAGGTCATTTACCGCGATCTGGAAGAGACCCGCATCATGGTCAATTCCCCCGCCATCGAGGATACCTGGCATGTGCCGATCGGGTTCTGCCGGCAGTGTCAGCACTTTGACGCGCATCACCCCATGTACGCCGGGGGATTTACCGAAATGGAAAACTGCCGGGAGGGCTGGCAGGGCATCCCCGTGTATCACGAATGCCCCATCAAATCCTCCCTCACCCGCATCGTTTACTGCGACAGCGAGGCCGCCGGCTATCTGGCCATCCATTACGTGCAGGATTTCCACCGCTTCACCGATCTGGAGCGGGAGACGCTGGAGGATTTTGCCCGCTATATCTCCCTGTGCCTGTCCCGTTACCACGCGAAAAAGGAAAACAGGGAGCTGAGGCTGCGGGAGGAGCTGACGGTGAAGCTGGCGGAGCAGCAGGTGCTGCTGGATTACTTCGTCAAGTCCTATAACTCCGCCTATTCCGTGGATCTGGCTGCCGGCACCTTCGAGATCCTGCATATGGATCATGAGTTCGCCAATGTGTTCGGCGAGAACGGGAACAGCCTGGAAGCGATGAAGACATTCATCGATGAGCATATCCACCCGGATGACCGGGCGATGATGCGCCTTTATACCGACCGCCAGTATATCGAAAGCCGGCTGCTGAGCGAGCCTTCCTTCACCTTCACCGTCCGCGAGATACTGGACGGGGAGGAAAAGGTGATGCGCGGCCTGATCATCCGCGTCAGGGATGCCGATCATATCGCCGTGGGCTTCATGGATATCACGGAGGAGCTGCGCAGGGAGCAGGAACATCAGGCCCGCATCAACGAGTTCAACCGCATCGTGGGCGCCCTGTCCTCCGATTTCGGCTGCGTGGACTACGTGGAGCTGACAGAGGACCGGATGAGCGATGTTTCCGTGGTGCTGCGCTCCTCCGCCCTGGCCCGGCGCGTCATTCCCGGCTGGGAGCAGGAGAAGAGCTTCACAAAACGGCTGGATATGCTGTGCAGATACGCGGTCTGTGAGAGCGACAGGCAGAAATTCTTCGAGGACACCCACCGCGAGAAGGTCATGAGCGAGCTGGAGCACGCCGATTCCTACTATGTCAACGTCCGCTTCCTCATCGACGGCGCGATCCGCTATTATCAGATCAAGTTCTCCGCCGTGCGCGATCAGGGCGCGATCATCGGCGTCGTGGCGGGCCTCCATTCCGTGGATGAGCAGATGCGGCGGGAGATTGAAACGCAGCAGAAACTGCGCACCAATCTGGAGATCATTGAGGCCCTGGCCGCCGATTACAGCTCCGTGTATTATGTGGATCTGGAGACCGGAAAGGCCACGCCTTATGCCATGACCAGCGAGATCCGCGAGGAGATGCACGACATTCTGGAGGGAGCCACCGATTACGGTGCCGCCTACCGGGCGTATGTGGAAAAATTCGTCTATGAGCCGGACCGGGCCATGATGCTGCGGGAGGGCAGGAAGGAACGCGTGCTGCCGAAACTGGCGGCCGATCACGCCTATATCATCAC
>PITV01000016.1 GCA_017577285.1 Clostridiales bacterium | reverse complement strand
GGGCTATGCCGATGCCCTTGAGTATTTCGATGCAAAGCTGCCGGAGATCAAAGCCCTGCTGGATGACGGGGATCTGCTGATCATCACCGCCGATCACGGCTGCGATCCCACATATAACGGAACAGACCACACCAGGGAATATATCCCTCTCCTGTGCTGTAAAAAGGGAATGAAAAAGCTGCATCTTCTGGGTACCCGTCCCACCTATGCCGATATCGCCGCCACGATCCTCGATCATCTGGGCATTGAAGAACGCATGGGAGCGGAAAGCTTCCTGCCGATGCTGGCTGAGTGATCATCCAGACATTTCCGCAATGCTGAAAGGAGAAATATCATGAACGAAATGGAACGGATCAGCAGGGCAGCAGCAGTCATCGAAAACGCGTGCGGCAAAGCGGATATCGCCGTGGTGCTGGGCAGCGGTCTGGGGAATTACGCCGCCAATCTGCCGGAAGAGCGCGTCATTGCCGAAATATCCTACGGGGATATCCCCGGCTTTCCCAGGGCAACAGTAGCCGGACATGCCGGAAAATTCGTATTCGCGAATATCGCCGGCAAGCGGGTCGCCTTCATGTGCGGCCGCTTCCACAGTTATGAAGGGCATCCCATGGCGGATGTGGTGCTGCCGGTGCGCGTGCTGAACCGGATGGGTGTAAACACCCTGATCCTGACCAACGCCGCGGGCGGTGTCAACACATCCTTTACACCGGGCACCCTCATGCTGATCGAGGATTATCTCAACCTGTCCGGCAAAAATCCGCTGACAGGAGCCAATATTGATGAGTTGGGGCCCCGTTTTCCCGATATGAGCAGAGTCTACACTCCGGCATTGAGGCAGATCGCCCTGCAGGCGGCCGGTGAACTGGGTATCCCTCTTCGCAAGGGCGTGTACTGCATGATGAGCGGCCCGACCTATGAGACTCCCGCGGAGGTGCGCATGGTGCGAATACTGGGCGCTGACGCGGTGGGAATGAGCACTGTGCCTGAATCCATCGCGGCAGCCCATTGCAGCATGGAGGTGCTGGGGATCTCCTGCATCACGAATATGGCCGCGGGCGTACTCGATCAGCCGATCAATCACGCCGAGGTGATGGAGACCGGAAAGCGGGTGGAAAAAGAATTCTCCGCCCTCATGACCCGCATTCTTGAAAAAATCGATATCGCCTGATGATCTTCCCCCGGAATATTCTTTCCGGGGGCTCTTTCTGCAGAATCGAAGCGGAGCCTGATAACAACAACTGTAGTTTCATCATCCAGCCTGTGTGTTTTTGTCGTATTTGTTAAATATTATCCCTGTAACTACATATTTTTGTCATATTTCTTCAAAAAATGCTGTTTTTCCTCTTGACATACACATTGAAAGTGCTACAATAATATCAGCATCCTGAAGTTCGCGCCAGTTGTCTGTTTTTACCCACATTTCACAAATCGGAGCCCGAGTCGTTCATTGAAAGAAGAAGTCATGCCCCCGTGAGAGATCACGCCAGGGGAAGGCCGAGGCTTTGCGCAGGGCACCGGCCTGCTTAACATAGCGGGTGAAAAAACGGATGGCAGCGGTCCTTCGGGGCTTTTTTTATTTCCCGGCACAAAAGCTCCGCGGGAAGCATATCAACAGCCTCGCGCGAAAAGCAGAAAAGCAGGCCCCTGCTATACGAATACAAAAAAGACTCCGTCCGGAGCCTTTTTTGTTGTTGTGTTTACGAGATGCGCTTATCAGATCCCGTTGCATTTTTACTCTTTCACGTCTTCCCCGCGTTCCCCGCCGGTATACAGTTTCTCACAGGCGCGTCCTGCGTTCTTCGCGTTATAGACCGCCACATCCGCCTTATGGAACAGCGTATCATAGTTGCGCTCATTCTGATCCTGAAGGGCAACGCCTACGGACAGGGTGACCACATCCCGGTAATCCGGGGTATGCACCTGCTGCCGGACGGCACCGGAAAAGCGCCTCGCGTTTTCCATAGCGTCTTCCGCGCTGTCGATACCGGGAATGTATACCACGAACTCATCCCCGCCGAACCTTCCGCACAGGACAGGCCGGGGGAACAGCTCCCGGATGCACGCCCCGGCGGCTTTCAGCACCGCATCCCCGCTGTCATGGCCGTAATGATCGTTGATCAGTTTGAAATTATCCATATCCGCCACCATCAGCATTCCCCGCTTCTCAGGAGCGATATGCTCCCTGATAGCGCGGGTAAAAGCGGATTTGTTCATCAGTCCCGTCAGTTCATCGGTATCGCGCTGGCTTTCCACCTTGTTTTCCAGCAGAAATTCACTCACCCGCAGATTATTGTAGAACACATTGATGAAGCAGCCCAGGGCAGCAAACAGGCCCACACTGTACAGATCGCCCAGAAGCGTAGCCGCTTCCTTCGGCCCCTGCGGGGCAGGCGCGAATATTCCGTAAGCCCTGAGCAGGTATACAGCGGAAGCCCCCAGAAGAACGATGATCATGTAGAAAGGCCTGTCCAGCATGAACATCGGCAAAAGGACCAGCATCACCACAAAGGTGACAGCCCTGACATTCGTATTCCTCAGGCCGATCTGCATGCTGCCGTTCAGCAGCACCAGCATCGTCAGGTAGATGAGCAGCTGCGCTGTGATCCCGTCCTTTTTCAGCACAAAGCAGAAAAGCAGGCTGACCACCAGCGCGTAGCCCGCGAGCGCCCCGTAGGACGCGACATATTCTGTACTGATCCCGGAAATAAGGGGAAATACCGTCATGAGGCCCGCCAGCACTGTCAGAAGGATATGCAGGCCCTTCCAAACACTGAAATTCCTGACATAGCACTTTTTCTTCAGCGATCGGTATTCCTCTCCCGATACACCGCAGTTCACAAAATAGTTCAGAAATTTTAAAATCGGTCTCGCATTGTTCTGCTGAGTTTTTTCCATATCAGAAGCCTCTCCCGGAAAACATCCCGATCACAGGGTGAAATCCACAAAATTTTCAGGCAGCAGTTCATAATCCACAGCGCTCTGAGGCCGTCCCAGCTGATCCTTCCACGAATCGATATGAACAGCGGTCTTCACAAAACCCAGTTTCTCATATACATGCTGCGCTCTGAGATTATTGAGATTGGTATCCAGAATGATCTTCCCGTATCCCATGGAGAAAAGACGGCCGATCATCATGCTGAGCAGCACCCGTCCGTATCCCTTCTCCTGCCGGCTGCTTTCACATATCTTGATGCCGATCTCCGCTTTTCCGTCAAAGCAGTTCCGGTAGGAACATTCGCCGATGGGTACCCCGTCTTTCTCCATGATCAGGCGGCGCCTGGTATCATCGGTATCAAACGCGATCTCCCTGCTGACCTGCTCCGGCGTAGTGCCCAGGCCCAGCGGAAATCCGGCGTGAGCCATGACAGCCCCGTCATTCCACCAGTTTGCCAGCAGCCGTGCATCCTCCGCGCCCTGCGCATCCCTGATGCACAGATCCCTGTATTCGATCCTCATACTGTTCCTCCGGCAATATCCATGCATATACCGGTCTGTTTGCAAACAGACGGACTCATGATGTTATCATACGGATTATATCAGAGACCGGCGCGGATTTCAATTCAAACCTCGCAGTGTTCATCTCACATATTGCTGAGATGAAAGGAGTACAAATGAAATGCACCGGGCACATTGTATTGCAGACACCGCTTTGCTATAATTGGCATACCGGTCTGAACACCGGCAGGATCCGCCCGGCTGCTGCGGGGCAGGTTTCACACAAATTGCCTTCATGAGGAAACATATGGTTGAAAAAACACTGATCATTGATTGCCACACGCATATATATCCCGATAAGATCGCGCAGAAAGCCTCGGATGCCATCGGCGCGTTCTACGATATCCCCATGAGTCTGGACGGCTCTCTGGGCACTTTGCTCCAGACGATGGACCGGGCCGGCGTTGATAAATGCCTGGTCTGCTCCGCCGCGGTGGATGCCGTGCATGTGCGTCCCGTGAATGATTATATCATCAGCGCCGTTAAGGCGCATCCGGACCGGCTGATGGGCTTCGGCACACTGCATCCCGATCTGGAGGATCCCGGGCAGGAACTGGACTATATGCTGAAAAACGGCCTGCTGGGAGTAAAACTTCATCCTGATATGCAGAAATTCGCCCTGGAAGAGGAGCGGACAGACAAGCTTTACACCGTGTGCGAGGGCGTGTGTCCCATGCTGCTCCATACCGGTGACAGACGTTATCACTATTCCAACCCATCTCAGATCCCTCCTGTCCTCAAAAAGCATCCCCGGCTGGTGCTGGAATGCGCTCATCTGGGGGGCTACAGCGAGTGGGATGAGGCCGCGGAATGCCTCATCGATACCAATGTATATGTGGACTGCTCCTCCTCCTTCTTCGCCATGGATGATGATCGTGCCCGGGAACTGATCCTGGCTTTCGGTGAAGACCGTGTCCTTTTCGGAAGCGACTATCCCATGTGGGATATGCAGAAGGAGCGTGCCCGTCTGGAAGGTCTGGGTTTCCCGCCTGAAATGATGAAAAAGCTTTATTCCGGCAACATCCTGAAGATGTTGGGCATACATTGACCAGCGCATATGAAAACACCTCTTTCCAAACAGGAGAGAGGTGCTTTTTCTTTTATACGGAGCGGATCCATCCGCTCACAGAGGCGCGCCGCACCGGAGTGTGATCACAGGATCACATCCTCCCTGACGACCAGGCCCAGCAGCGCAGCCAGCATCGCGGCCTGTTCGGATGTCACGATCATGCCCCGCAGCGCGCTGATATCCACATTCCATCCGCCGATCCGGCAGGAGCGCAGATCGATCCCCTTCATGGGCGTGGCATGGACGGAAGCGGATGTCATATCGCATCGCTTCAGATAAAAATCACCGAGTCTGGAGCTTTCCAGCGCCATTTCCCGGAGCGTGCAGTTATCAAACAGTACGGAACTGCACTTGCATTCCGCCAGATTCAGATAATCTCCCCTGCATTCACGGAGGGTCACATCATTCAGTATCCCGTGGATCAGTTCAGCCCCCGTCAGACGGCAGTTGATCATCTCCGCCCTGCGGAACACAGTGTTCTCCATCCTGCAGGAGGACAGGTCGCAGTGATCCAGCACAACATCCACAAAACCGGCGCCGGACATATCACAGCTGCTGAGATCACAGTTTTTCAGCACGCATCCCCGCCATTCGGTCTTGCACAGATCCGTTCCCGGCAGGGCGGCATTCTCCAGCAGCAGCCCTTCCATATCCTCGTCTGTATCGGGCAGACAGGGGATCCGGATCAGTTCCTCCGGCAGGGACGGACGGACGATCTTCATACGCAGCACCTCGTTTTGATCATGATCATATTCACTCAGAAAAGCGGAGCGGGATATTGTTCCCGCTCCGCCGCATATCATACGCTGTAATCGACCCCGTTGATGGTCAGGATCTCAGGCTGTCCTGTGGTGGTCATCTCTTCAAGATACTCCTCCTGATGCTGATCCCACCATTCGCTGTAATCGGGAACGCCCCACATCTCGGGTCCGTAACCGGTAAGATCGGTAGTGCCGTAATCTCCGGCTTCCACGGACATTTCCACTGTCAGTACATGAGAACGGTCGTAGCAGTCGACCACATTGAAGGTCACAGTGCCGACAACCTCCGTCAGGCGGCCTTCCGCGTCCAGTGACACAGTGCCGTCCACGCTCGCGACAGAGATGGTCATCATTTCATTCAGGATCTTTTCAGTGGGTGTCATGTATCCGCTCAGCGCATTCAGATCACTGAGGAAATAAACCGTTTCCAGCGCGCCGTTCCTGTGGACATATCCGCCGATGGCACCCGGCGTTTCCAGTACCTGCTCCAGATAATCCTCGCACATCTCCTCGTACAGCGCTCCGGTCATTTCAGCCAGAGCTGCATCCTCGGTATAGAGCGCGCGGGAAAAAGCATCGGGAGACGCGTAGATGCCGTACTTTTCCAGATACCAGACGGACATGACATCAAAGGGATCCTGGAATTCCACATACTGCAGATCATAGGCCAGGATATATTCCTCTTCGCTGGCGAAGCTCCTGACGGTGCCTTCCGCGTCGATCACAAAGATGCCGTCATTATAGTCATTTTCGATCTGGTAGACCGGCTCATTCATCTTTTCAGTCACAGCGATCGCCAGCTGAACAGTATCGTCATCCAGCGTGCCCTCTTCATACAGGCCGTACAGGATGAAGAAGAATTCCTCGGGCATTTCCTCTCCGGTCAGTTCCCTGTAGCACTTCTCTGCAAAGGCATATTCATCCTCGAACTCGATATAGGGGCCGTAATATTCCCGCTCACCGGCATCCTCGCTGATATAACCGAATCCCATGCGGGAGGCGGCGACCCTCAGAAGCGGCAGCAGCGCAGCCTGTGCCAGAGGAGATACATCCTTTTCCTGCACCGTGAAAGTGTACATCGTGCCTTCACCGGTCTGCTCGGCGGAAACACCGCCGGTCAGCAGCGTGTTTCCGATGGCGGCCATCACGCTGTTCGCTTCGCGAAGAGCCGCTTCCAGTTCGGCAGAGCGGACGATGTGGGTACTGGGATCGATCCCCGACTCATAATAGTAATCGTAAGAGTAATCTCTTGCCCACACATCTCCGGTGCGGCCGATCACTTCATAGCCGCCGGCGCGGGTGGTGCCGTCAGATACAGGGGTCTGCACCTGCACCTTCATGTAGTTGTCCATAGCCGCCTTCAGGTAACGGCCGTCGAATTTCTTGAATTCCACGCCGTCCCACAGCAGCCTGGCACTGGCGGAAACGGTGACATTTTCTGTATCGACCAGCAGTGCGACAGCGGTGGCGGAAATATCCGCCACGCCTTCGGCTCCCGCCATCACCGGCAGGGCCAGCAGCACACACAGCATCAGGGCGAACAAACGGATAACAGTATTCTTCTTCATTTCAGATACCTCCCGGTTTATTTTTCAGGGGATTGATCCCGGATCACTTTGCCAGATAGAGTTCGATCAGTTTCAGGGTGTTTTCTATGCCTTCCCGGTGCGTGCGCTCATAACCGTGGCTGGCGAAAACGCCGGGGCCGATAAGGGCGTAGCGCACATCATTGCCGCTCCGGAGGGCGGTCGCGGCATCGGAGGAATAGGAGGGATACACATCCACAGCGTACTGCAGGCCGTTTTCCTTCGCGATGGCGACCAGTTCGGAGGTCATCTCATAGTCGAAGGGGCCGGCGCTGTCCTTGGCGCAGATGGATACCATGGTCTCATCACAGGCCAGATCATCGCCCACGCAGCCCATATCCACCACCAGCATATCCTTCACATCCTCAGGCAGCTTCATGCTGGCGCCGTGTCCCACTTCCTCATACACGCTGAAGTAGATCCACACGCTGCGCTTCAGCGCGATCTTTCCCTCGCTGACGGCCTTCGCCAGCGCCAGTTCGATGCCGCTGGAAGCCTTGTCATCCAGATGACGGCTCTTGAGATAACCCGAAGGAGTATACACCGTGCGGGGATCCCAGGCGATATAGCAGCCGGTATCGATACCCAGATCCTTAACCTCCTGCGCCGTCTTCACCTTCTCATCCAGCACGATCTCCACAGTCTCCTCGGCACGGTCATCCTTACCCATGCCGGGATATACATGCTGGCTGGCCTTCACATGCTGCGCGGTGCCGGAAAAGGTCTTTCCCTCCCGGGTAAACACTGTGCAGTTCTCGATCTCAACGGTGGCATCCTGCCAGCCGCCGATATGGGTATAGCGGAGCCGTCCGTTGCTCTTTACAGAGCGCACCATAGCGCCCAGTGTGTCCACATGCGCGGAAAGCAGGATGCCATTCCCCTCACCGCCCAGATGGCACAGCACGGCGCCCTTCACGGTGCGAACAGGGCTGAAACCCATGCCGGTCAGGGTATCGAACACATAATCTGTCGCCTTGCGGGTGAAACCCGTCGGGGACGGAATGGAAATCAGTTTCTGTATCTGTTCAAGCGCGTAATCGATCATACATTTCTCCTGCAGCGGCGGAATGCCGTACATTTTTCGCAAAAGTCACGGCACCGGGCCGGTCTTACTTTTTAACGGGGCGGATCAGGATGAAGGGGGTCAGTTCAGCGCCCTGGCCGGAGGGATTGTCCTTCATGGCATCCTGGATCTGATCATCGGTCAGGGGGAATTTCGTTCCCTTGCCCAGCTGGTTCTGGTCAAAATCATTGGCATCCATCACCACGGTGGGAACACCGGTCTCCCGCTCGATCTCATCACACAGTTCGGGAGAATTCTGCGGGTTGATGACACCCATATTATGGTAGATATCAAAACTGGAATCAGGATAGAAACCGTCGATGCCGGCAACATCGTGGCCGCAGATCTTGTAGAACAGGCCCTTCACGCCGAAGGGACGGGTGATGGCGGAAACGAACGCGGCGAACAGCACGCGAGGCAGGCCGCAGATCTCGATGACCAGCTGCATCTTGTACTCGCTGTGCATGCCGATACCGGTGGAATTATGTCCGGCAAAGGGCGCCAGATGACGGGCCCACCAGCCGGGATGGGTATCCTCCAGCGTACGCACGTTATTCGTGCACATGCCCATGACCTTTGCGGTAAAGGACAGGCAGTCTCCCTGCTGATACAGGGGCAGCACGTATCTGCGCACCAGATCACACTTGTCCTCGCCGGGATTAACGAAATGTGTATGTATGGCAAAGCGCTCGTAGCTCATGCCGTCACGGCCTTCGATAACGCCGCGGTCGAAATATTCCACGCCGTCCTTTTCACGGCGCTGCGTTTCCAGATTACGGGATTCTCCCATTTTTCTACCTCCTGCCGGCTTATAGCCTATACATGGAAATCATACACCTTTCCGTCCTCCTTGTCAAAGAAAATCGCTTATGCTACAATGTAAAATATTGACGGAGAGAAAGACAGGAGAGTCGTTTTTTATGACGGAGCGGGAACGGTTTCACGAACTGGCGGCGAGAAGTTTCGCGAGGGATATCCGTCTGTTCACCCGGTTTCTGGATCTGAACGGGCAGAAGGAAGCCGCGGCCGCCGCCAACGGCGAGGGCTGCAGATGCGAAATGTACGGCGGAAAGGACGGCTGCGAAAGAAAGATCGCCTGTTTCTATACGCTGGAAACACCGGCGGAGACTGACTGGCCGCTGATATGCCTGCTGGCAAAGCCCCGGAGCACCCGGTTTTCCTCCCGCATCACCCACCGGGATGTTCTCGGCAGCCTGATGAGCCTGGGATTGGAACGGGAGTTTATCGGCGATATCATCATCCGGGAGGAAGGCGCCTATTTCTTCTGTATCGACAAACAGGCCGCCCTCATCAGGGAATCGCTCACACAGATCGGCGGCACCGATGTGGACTGCACGGAAGCCTCCGCTCCGGAAGGAGATGTGCGCGTCACCAGAGACATCATCGTGCAGGTATCCTCCCCCCGGGCCGACGCGGTCATCGCCCATCTATTTCATCTGAACCGCGCCGATACCGTCACCCTCATCGGCAGGGGGCTCGTATCGGTGGATGACGCGCCCCTGACCAAGGCGGAAAAACTGCTGACGGAGGGAAATGTGATATCCGTCCGCGGTCACGGCCGGGCGATGATATCCGCTGTGCAGAGCATCAGCAAAAAGGGAAAGATCAATCTGCTTGTCAAGCTTTATTCCTGACACATCTGCCGTCCGGTGCTCCTGCAAAGATCCACGGACATGCAGACAAAAAGCCCGGCGCAGCTGTTCCGCGCACCGGGCTTTTTCATTTATCACAGCGAATGTTTCAGAAAATCAGTTTCCGGGAACATATTCCAGTATAAAGGGATCCTTGATGGTACCGGTACCGGAGACGATCCTGCACATATCCATATCCAGCACAAGGGCGGGACGCACGCCTACATTGACGCGGGTATACACGCCGAAGCTGAGATGGCCGTTCTCGCCCACCAGGGAAAGCTTGACATCGCCGGGATCCTTGATGGTAGCGGACCAGTAGCAGGAGTTGCCGTTTCCGTCCACATGCAGATAGGGATGCTCGGAGCCGTAATTCTCATACAGCAGATGATTCTTGGCATAGGGGGTGGCGGGGCACATACGGGTCTTCTGCCTGTACCAGCGGGTGGCGGAGAAGCCGTAATCCGTGTTCAGATGCTGCTCATCCGTCAGGGGATACAGTCTTCCGTACTGCTTTTCCACTACAGCGTCAATAATGGGATCTTCTCCCATGATGTCCTGCAGCATGACCTCATTCATCCACACGTTCAGATCGCTCTCGCCGTAGTCGGAGATCAGGCGGAAATTGCGGGCATCACTGTCCTTCACATTGTCACAGAATATGACCTGCTGAACATCGATGATGTATTCCGTCATCAGGAGCGCTTCATTCGTTTCATCCTCCAGGAACAGGACACGCCACAGCACAGACTCACGGTCGCCGTTCTTGGTGGTGGGATAGGTGCCGAGATAAACATATACATAGCCGCTGCCCTTCTTATAGCCGCGGATCGCATCCTCGGCAAACGCCGCGGGGATCAGCGCGCACAGCAGCACACAGATCATCAGGATCGAAAACGCTTTTTTCATCAGAATGCCCTCCCTTGACGATTTGTAATTATAATCTGCAGCGGCTGCTCTTGTCAATAGAAGAAACCCCGTCCCACCGTGTGTCTTCCGGTTGCTTCAATGATTTCGGTTCTTTTTCAGAATTATTACAAAATTATTGCATTTTGAAATTTTCAGTACTATAATAGAGAGTGCATCACTCTATGCTCCCACGGGGAGCGGAATCCGGAGAAAACATGGGCCGCAAGGATGAACTGTTTCCCTCTCCCCGGCGCAAAAAGAAAGGACACGCCGGACGGAGATTTATCGTATTTCTGCTGATACTGGTCATACTCATTGCAGTATGCGTGCTGTTCAACAGCATCAATAACGGCCATGTGGCTATGGAAAAGTGCAGTGTGACCGTTCCCACCCTGAAGGACGGACTGCGCATCCTTCATATATCCGATCTGCACGGGCAGACTTTCGGCCGGGATCAGGTCAATCTGGCCCGTTCCTGGAAGGATGAAAATATCGTCTGCAGCGTTGTCTGCATCACCGGAGATGTCATCGGTGCGGACGGCAACTCGGCTCCCTTCATCGATATGCTGGACAAACTCCCCTCCTCAACCACGGGATATGTGTTTTTCATCGCAGGCGATGAGGATCCCTCGCCGGTGATCTACACACCGCATGAAGGAGATTCTCCCATGGCATCCTGGGTACTGGAAGCCGGAAATCACGGGGCGACTTATCTGGATTGCCCCACGCTGGTCACCATCAGCGGTCAGAAGGTATGGTTCTGCCCGGAAGAGGCCATGAACACCGATACCGCCGCCCGGCGCCGTGACTATCAGAAGCGTCTGGATGATGCGTACGCGCAGGAGGTATCCGAAGAGCGCGATGCCATGATCATGTATCTCAACTATCATCTGGACAGGCTGGACCGCATCGATGAAGCTCGGATGGAAATGAGCGCAGACCACACCTATATCGTGCTGACGCACGGTCCCTTCCGGGAAGGCACCAGGAACAGCACCATGGATGTCCGGGTATCCGGCGTCAGTATGACCTACCCGGTGGCCCTCGTGCTGGCAGGACATCTGTGCGGAGGGCAGGTCAGGATCCCCCTGCTGAACATTCCCGTTTACGCGGACAGGGATCGCTGGTTTCCCGCCGAGAATACCGTCAGCGGCCTTCACGCTGTGAACGGCACCTACCAGTACATTTCCCCCGGTCTCGGAAGCTGCCGGGAATATCCCTGGTATTTCAGCCGCCGGGTCTTCAATGAACCCGCTGTCACACTGCTGACACTGACCAGAGCATTAAAATAAAACAGCCATATATACAAACAAATTGAGAGGACAAAACGATGATCAAGATCGAAAACAGAGAACTGAGCTGGATCAAATTCAACACCCGCGTGCTGGAGGAAGCCGCGAACCGGGATAATCCCGTTCTTGAAAGAGGCAAGTTCATCAGCATCTGCGAAAGCAATCTGGATGAATTCTTCATGGTGCGCGTAGGCTCGCTGGTGCGCAGCTGCGCTCTGGGCGGAAAACTGAAAAAAGACCCGGCCGGCATGACGCCTCAGGAGCAGCTGGACAAAGTATGGGAAAAGGTACGCAAGCAGGTGGCACGGCAGTATGATCTGCTGCAGAACGACTATCTGCCCGAGCTGAAGAACGCCGGCATCTATTTCCTGAAGCCCGCGGAACTGAGCGGCGATCAGAAAGCTTATGTCAGCGATTATTATGACCGGGAAGTGCAGCCTCTGCTGACGCCCCGCGCCATTGATGACCGCCGTCCTTTCCCCCTGCTGGCCGCCAAAGCCATCCATATTGCCGTGATGCTGCCTCCCCAGAGCCGCGGCTCCGCTCCGCGCATGGCTCTCGTGCCCATGCCCGGCGGGATCAGCCGCGTGGTGATGCTGCCTATGGGGCAGAGCCGCGCCCGCGGCATCATGCTGGAGGATGTCATCACCATGCATATCGACCGCCTGTTCAGCGGCGTAAAGCCCCTAGCGGTCATGCCCTTCCGCATCACCCGCAATACCGATTTCGTTTACAATGATGACAATGCCGAGGAACTGATCGTGGAAATGCGCAAGAACCTGAAGCGCCGCAAGTGGGGCAAGGTGGTGCGCATGGAGATCATGGAAGGCGCCGATGCCATCCTGCTGAGCAGACTGAAGAAGTATCTGGATATCACCGACCGCGAGGTCATCGCGGTGAACGGACCCCTGAACCCCAACTATTTCATGAAACAGATCGCGGATCTGGAGGGCATGGATGATCTGAGGTTCCCGGGATTCACCCCCGCGATGGATCCGCGTCTGCAGGATAACAGCAACGTGTTTGACGCCATCCGTCAGGGCGATCTGTTCTTCCACCATCCCTATGACAGTTTCGAGCCCGTTGTGCGCTTCATTCAGCAGGCTGCCGAGGATCCCGATGTGCTGGCCATCAAGCAGTGCCTGTACCGTGTCAGCGGAAAGAGCCCCATCGTTGCCGCTCTCTCCCGCGCCGCTCAGGCTGGAAAACAGGTGACGGTGCTTATCGAGGTGCGTGCCCGCTTTGATGAAGAGAACAACATCAACTGGTGTCTGGAACTGGAAAAAGCGGGCTGTCAGGTGTTCTACGGCGTGCCTAACCTGAAGTGCCACAGCAAGATCACCCTGGTTGTGCGCCGCGAGGCGGAAGGCCTGCGCCGCTATGTGCACCTCTCCACCGGCAACTATAACGACTCCACAGCAAAGCTTTACACCGATATGGGCCTCATGACCTGTGACGAAGCCATCGGCCGGGACGCCGCCGCCTTCTTCAACACCATTACGGGGCTCGTGGAAAACGCGCCCATGGAAAAACTGGTGACAGCCCCCAACCGGATGCGCGATACCATTGAGGATCTGATCAAGCAGGAAACTGAAAACGCCAAGGAGGGAAAGCGCGCCCGCATCACCGCAAAGATGAACAGTCTGCTGGATCCGAAGATCATCAAGCTGCTCTACAAGGCGGAGGAAGCCGGTGTTGAGATCAATCTGATCGTCCGCGGCATCTGCGTCATCAAGACCAAGGGTCATCCCGGCATCCATGTAAGAAGCATCGTGGGACGTTTTCTGGAGCATGCCCGCGTATTCGTCTTCTACAACGGCGGCGAACGGCTGGTGTACCTTTCCAGTGCCGACTGGATGCCCCGCAACCTGGACAAGCGCGTTGAACTGATGTTCCCCGTAGAGGATGTGGATATTCAGGGACGCATCATCGCCACCCTGAAGGATGAAATGAAGGATACGCTGAAGGCGTGGCAGATGAAAAAGAGCGGCAAGTATGAGCGCGTGGAGCGCAGGGAGCCGCTTCTGAACTGCCAGGAGAACCGCGTTCTGGGGCCTGCCCAGCTGATGCTGGAGGAAGAGCCCGAAGCGGTGACGGAACCGGCTGATGAAACGGAAACCGTCGAAGCCGCCGTGGATGCCGTATCTGAAGAAGAACCGATCCCTCCCTCCGAACCGGACGATCCTGATACGGAAGACGAAGTTTCCGGAGATGAGCCGGATGAGGATGATGATGACGATGATGATATCATCCACAGTGATGAAGCCGGGCTGTAAAGCAAAATAAGCGCACATTCATCCTTGACACACTGAAATATCACGCATATAATAGTAACCGGCTGTGAGCGGAGAAAAAATCCGGTCAGGGCAAAGCAAGAGAGGGCGCGTCACCGGCTGAAAGCGGGCCTCTTTGCCCCGGAAAGTGCCTTCGTGAGCCGCGATCCTGAAAGGTTCTCAAAGAACGTAAGTAGGGTTCGCCGTGTGTGCCGCGTTAAGGCGATATCCCCACATGCAGAGTGGATCAAGGCGATATACCGCCGTCTCTGAAAGGAGACGGCTTTTTCTTTTGCCGGCTCGTCTTCTGAGAAACATCAGCAATTAACCGGAGGATATGATTTTGTTTGAACAGTTGAACCGAGATATACAGGCGGTCATGGACCGTGACCCGGCGGTAAAGAGCCGTCTGGAGGTCATGCTGTGTTACCCGGGCTTCAAGGCGCTCCGGGCATGGCGCCGTTCCCACAGGCTGTACCTGAAAGGGCATTTCCTTTTGGCGCGGCTCATCAACACCCGATGTCGCAAGCGCACGGGCATCGATATTCACCCCGGCGCCACCATCGGCCAGGGACTGTTCATCGATCACGGCAGCGGAACGGTCATCGGCGAGACCGCCATTCTGGGAGATAATGTCACGCTGTATCAGGGCGTCACGCTGGGCGGCACCGGCAAGGATACCGGCAAGCGTCACCCCACGCTCGGCAATAATGTGACAGTGGGCGCCGGCGCCAAGGTGCTGGGCCCCATCAATATCGGTGATCATGTGAAAGTGGGCGCCGGAAGCATCGTGCTGAAGGATGTCCCCTCTCACTGTACCGTGGTAGGCAATCCCGGCCGGATAGTGCGGCAGAAGAACCCCGATGACAACAGAGTGGACCTGAACCACGGCGATCTGCCCGATCCCATGCTGGACCGGATGGAGAGCCTGTACACCCGCATGACGCAGCTGGAATGCACGCTGCGGGATTACGCGAAGCATCTGGGGTGCGAACACTGCGACAGCACCGATTGTCCCAACCGGCCGAAGGAACAGAACTGACAGAGCATCACACTTACTGAATATACATAACGGAGGAAAATGATATGCAGATCTACAACAGCCAAAGCCGCAAGAAGGAAGAATTTGTTCCCATCACGCCCGGCAAGGTAGGCATCTATGCCTGCGGCCCTACCGTATACAACTATTTCCATGTGGGCAACGCCCGTCCTTTCATCACCTTTGATGTACTGCGCCGCTATCTGGAGCACAAGGGATATCAGGTAACCTTCGTGCAGAATTTCACCGATATCGATGACAAGATGATCCGCCGCGCCAACGAGGAAGGCATCACCGTTAAGGAACTGGGCGACCGTTTCATCGAGGAATACTACAAGGACGCCGGTGCTCTGGGCATCCGTCCCGCCACCGTTCATCCCCGCGCCACCGAGCATATCGGGCAGATCATCGCGCTGGTCAAGAAGCTTCAGGACAAGGGATTTGCCTATGAAGTGAACGGCGATGTGTACTTTGATGTAAAGAAGGATCCCTCCTACGGCAAGCTTTCCGGTCAGAACATGGATGATCTGGAAGCCGGTGCCCGCATCGAAGTGGACAATGTGAAGCACAATCCCGCCGACTTTGCCCTGTGGAAGGCGCAGAAGCCCGGAGAGCCCGCCTGGAAATCTCCCTGGGGCATGGGCCGTCCCGGCTGGCACATCGAGTGCAGCGCCATGAGCATGAAGTATCTGGGCGAAACCTTTGATATCCATTGCGGCGGCAAGGATCTGCTCTTCCCCCACCATGAGAATGAGGTGGCCCAGAGCGAGTGCGCCACCGGCAAGCCCTTTGCCCACTACTGGATGCACAACGGATTCATCAACATCGACAATGAGAAGATGAGCAAGTCCGCCGGCAATTTCTTCACCGTACGCGATATCCTGAAGGAATTTGAAGCGGAAGATGTGCGCATGTTCATGCTTTCCGCCCAGTACCGCAGCCCCATCAATTTCAGCCGGGATATGATCGCCCAGGCACACTCCAGCCTGAGCCGCCTGTACACCGCCCGCGACAAGCTGCTGTTCATGCAGATGAACGCTCCCGCAGGCGATGCGAGCGAAGAGGAAAACGCCTTCATCGCCCGTCTCGGTGATTACACCGCCCGCTTCGACAGCGCCATGGATGATGACCTGAACACTGCTGACGCGCTGGGCGCCCTGTTTGAGATGGTAAAGGATATCAATGTGGCGCTGAATGACAGCACTCACCTTTCCACCGTGGAGACCGCCCTGAAGTCTCTTACCGAACTGTGCGATGTACTGGGCCTGCTGATGAAAAAGGCCGAGGCACAGCTGCCCGAGGACATTCAGGCGCTGGTGGATGCCCGTGCCCAGGCCCGCAAGGACAAGCAGTGGCAGAAGAGCGATGAACTGCGCGATGCCCTGAAGGAAAAGGGATACATCGTGGAAGACACCGCAAAGGGGCAGAAGGTCAGAAGGGCTCTGTAAATAAAACAGCACTGCATAAATGATTTACTGTCCGCAGCATAAGACATAAGTCCCCACCGTATACCGAAAGGAGGGTCATGATGAAGAAAATCATGTTTTTCGTTCTTCATGCCGCCCTCCTTTTGTGTGTTCTGGGGATCGCAGCCTGCCTTGTGGTGATCACCATCACAACAGGCGAAAAGCATATGCGCGGCATTTCCGGAACAGATACGTATACGGCACAAAGCATCGTATTCATGCCGCCGGAACCTGTGGCAGATACCGGAGAAGGAACGGTCGATATCAATGTGGACGGGATCGCCCGTCTGATGCTGCTTCCGGGCATCGGAGAAAGCCGCGCGAGAGATATCATCGAATACCGGGAGAATGTTTCTCCCTTCTTCTATCCGGTCGATCTTACCTGTGTCAGAGGCATTGGAGAAGCTACCTTTGAAAAGATAAAGGACAGGATCTGTCTGACACTTCCGCAGCCGTAAGAAAACACAATTACTGTGTCATGACTGTCAATGCATTCGTTCAGGAAATACTGTCCGCACCGCCGCCCGCGGGGCGGCTTTTTTCATTGAACCGTCAGACGGACGGCATTGAACAGACCGGTATAACTGATTCCTGTTTCTGCACATCTGTATACCTATATATTTTTGTGTTTTATTTGTATATATGTATACAAATGTACATATTGATTGTATAATGCTGTACATACATTCACCGGAGGTGATCTGTCCATGCTGGAGATCTCAAGCAAAACCAATCTTCTGGAGCAGAAAAGTTACCGCTACGCCCTGCAGGATGTGGAACAGCCCAACCTGTACAGGGATATTTACGATTATGAAAGCGTCCCCAAGATCCCCTTCAACCACCGCCGCGTGCCTATGGGCATGCCCGAGGAGATCTGGATCAGCGATACCTCCTTCCGGGACGGTCAGCAGAGCGTTGATCCCTACACTCCGAAGCAGATCGCGGATCTGTTCAAGCTGATGAGCAAACTGGGCGGGCCCTACGGCATCATCCGCCAGAGCGAATTCTTCGTGTACAGCGAGAAGGACCGCGAGGCCATCCAGATGTGCAAGGATCTGGGGCTTCAGTTTCCGGAGATCACCACGTGGATCCGCGCCAGCCGCGAGGATTTCAAACTGGTAAAGGATCTGGGCATCCGCGAGACGGGCATCCTCGTCAGCTGCAGCGACTATCACATCTTCAAAAAGATGAAGCTGACCCGCAAGCAGGCGATGGAAAAATATCTTGCCACCGTTGCCGATGCCTTCGAGGCCGATGTCATGCCCCGCTGCCATCTGGAGGATATCACCAGAGCCGATTTCTACGGCTTTGTGGTGCCTTTTGTGAATGAACTGATGAAGATGAGCCGTGATGCCGGCATCCCCGTGCGCATCCGCGCCTGCGACACCATGGGCTACGGTGTCCCCTATCCCGAAGTCGCCCTGCCCCGCAGCGTTCCCGGTATCATTTACGGCCTGCAGCACTATTCCGATGTGGAAAGCGAGCATCTGGAGTGGCACGGGCACAATGACTTCTACAAGGCGGTCGCCAACGCCTCCACGGCGTGGCTGTACGGCGCCTGCGCCGTCAACTGCAGCCTGCTCGGCATCGGTGAGCGCACCGGCAATATCCCGCTGGAAGCCATGGTATTTGAATATGCCAGCCTGAGAGGATCGCTGGACGGCATGGATCCCACCGCCATCACCGAAATCGCGGAGTATTTCAAGAATGAGATGGGCTATAAGGTGCCCCCCATGACCCCCTTCGTTGGCAGGAATTTCAATGTGACCCGCGCCGGCATCCACGCTGACGGGCTGCTAAAGGATGAAGAGATCTACAATATCTTCAACACCAAGAAGCTGCTGAACCGCCCTGTGAAGGTCATGATCAGCAACACCAGCGGCCTGGCCGGCATCGCCTACTGGATCAATGAGACCTATCAGCTCTCCGCCAGTGAGGCCGTCACCAAGCAGGATCCCCTGTGCATCAAGCTGAAGGAATGGGTGGATGAGCAGTATGCCGGTGGACGCACCGCAAGCCTCAGCAACAATGAACTGGAAACCAAGGTGGAAGAACTGACCGGCGGACGTCTGGCAAGACTGTAAGGAGGAAATGAAATGGAGCATAAAATGGTATCGATCGCCGATCAGATCTTTGATGAACTGGAAAAAGCGATCCTGACCGGTGAATATGAGCGCGGCGATATTCTGACAGAGATCAAGCTCAGCGAAAAAATGGGCGTCAGCCGCACCCCCATCCGTGAAGCCCTGAGACGGCTGGATCAGGAGCGCATCATTGAGAACACCGCCACGGGCGCAAAGGTCATCGGCATCACGGATAAAGACATCGCGGACATCTATGATATCCGGCTGCGCATCGAAGGCATGGCCAGTTTTCTGGCCGCCCAGCGCAGAAGCGATGAAGACCTGCAGCGGCTGAAGGGCATTCTGGATCTGCAGGAATTCTACACAAAGAAAGATGATCCCGATCAGATCAAGAATTATGACAGCGAGTTCCATCTGGCGCTGTATCAGATCTGCCAGTGCCCCACCCTTCTGGACACACTGGAGCCCCTGCACCGCAAGGTGATCAAATTCCGCAAGGTGTCAGTGGCGCATCCCGGCCGCGCCGCAAAGAGTTTTGCCGAGCACAAGGCGATCTATGACGCTATCGCCGCCGGCGATGCCATCAACGCGGAGAAACTGACCTGCGAGCATATCTCCAATGCCCGCAAAAGTATTTTAGGAGAATAAGCAAATCAAGATACAGCGGAGGACAGAATTATGGCTCTTACACTCGCGCAGAAGATCATCAAGGCACATCTGGTGGAAGGCACCATGGAAAAGGGGCAGGATGTGGCCATCCACATCGATCAGACCCTCACTCAGGACGCCACCGGCACCATGGCCTATCTGGCCCTGGAAGCCATGGACATTCCGAGAGTAAAGACAGAACTTTCCGTGGCCTATATCGACCACAACACCCTGCAGTGCGGCTTTGAAAACCCCGATGACCACCAGTTCATCCAGACGGTGGCAAAGAAATACGGCATCCGCTACTCCCGCCCCGGCAACGGCATCTGCCATCAGGTGCATCTGGAGCGTTTCGGCAAGCCCGGCAAAACGCTGGTCGGCTCCGACAGTCATACCCCCACCGGCGGCGCGCTGGGAATGCTGGCGATGGGTGCCGGCGGAATGGATGTGGCGGTCGCCATGGGCGGCGGCGCGTATCACATCCCCATGCCGAAAATGTATTTCGTCAACCTGCACGGTGAACTGCCCGCATGGAGCAGCGCCAAGGACATCGCCCTGTATCTGCTGCGCATCCTGTCCGTCAAGGGCGGCGTAGGCGCCGTGATCGAATGGGGCGGCGAGGGCATCAAAAATCTGACTGTTCCCCAGCGCGCCACCATCACCAATATGGGTGCCGAGCTGGGCGCCACCACCAGCATCTTCCCCTCTGATGAGGTCACCCGCGCTTTCCTGAAACTGCAGGGACGCGAGGAAGACTGGATCCCGCTCGCCAGTGATGAAGGCGCCGAATACGACAAGGTGATCGATATCGACCTCGCGGATGTAAAGCCCCTTCTCGCCTGCCCCCACAGCCCCGACAATGTAAAAGAAGCCGCGGTCCTCGGCGATATAAAGGTGTCTCAGGTCTGCATCGGCAGCTGCACCAATTCCTCTCTGGCGGATATGCTCCGTGTCGCCGCCATCCTGAAGGGCAAAACCATCGCGGACGGCGTCAGCCTTTCCATCAGCCCGGGCAGCCGCCAGGTACTGAGCATGCTGAGCAGCTGCAGCGCGCTGCAGGATATGATTGCCGCCGGTGCCCGCATTCTGGAGTGCGCCTGCGGCCCATGCATCGGCATGGGCTTCTCTCCCCGCTCCGCCGGCGTTTCCGTGCGCACATTCAACCGTAACTTTGAAGGCCGCAGCGGCACCCGTGACGCCAACATCTACCTGGCCTCCCCCGAGACCGCTGCCGCATGCGCCCTGACCGGATATATCACCGATCCCAATACCCTGGGCACGGCACCTTCCGTAAAGCTTCCCGATGTATTCACCATTGATGACAGCGGCGTCATCATGCCCGCAAGCCCCGAAGAGGCAAAGGATCTTGTTTCCGAGAAAGGCCCAAACATCAAGCCCTTCCCCAAGGGAATGCCCGTGGGTGACGAAATCAGCGCTCCCCTCACCCTGAAGGTGGGCGATAACATCACCACCGATCATATCATGCCTGCCGGCGCCAAGATCCTGCCCTTTCGCAGCAATGTTCCCAAGCTTTCCGATTTCTGCTTCACTGTCTGTGATGAGACCTTCCCCGCCCGTGCCCGTGAAAATGAAAACAACTTTATCGTGGGCGGCAGCAACTACGGACAGGGTTCCTCCCGTGAGCACGCTGCGCTGGTTCCCCTGTATCTGGGTGTCCGCGCCGTCATCGCCAAGTCCTTCGCCCGCATCCATGTGGCAAACCTGATCAATGCCGGCATCCTGCCTCTGACTTTCAGAAATGCTGATGATTATGACAGGCTCGATCAGGGCGATGACCTCACGCTGAAGGGCATCCTGAGCGGATTTGAAAGCGGAAATGTCACTCTGGCTGACAGGACAAAGGGGATCGAGATCCCGCTGGTATGCGATCTGACTGCCCGCCAGGCTGATATGCTGAAGGCCGGCGGATTACTGAACTATACAAGGGAGAACGCGAAATGATGGACGAGAAAAAGATCAATGAGATCGTGGAATACTACAGACAGCTGCTCCTCTCTCAGGTGGAACGCGCCGAGAACCTGACAAAGAAGCAGGCGAAGACAAAGAAGGATACCACCGTGATCGGCGTGATCGACGGTGACGGCATCGGCCCCCTCATCATGGCACAGACCCGCAGAGTGCTGAATGTGCTGCTGAAGGATGAGATCGCGTCCGGCAAAGTGGAGCTTCGCGATATCAAAGGCCTGACCATTGAAAACCGTCTGGCTCTCGGAAAGCCCGTTCCGGATGACACCATGGCCGCCATCAAGCAGTGCGATGTGCTGCTGAAGGGCCCCACCACCACTCCCTCCGGCGGAAAGATGGAAAGCGCCAATGTGAGCCTGCGCCGCGCGCTGGATCTGTATGCCAACACCCGCCCCGTCACCGTTCCCGATGAAGGCATCGACTGGATGTTCTTCCGCGAGAACACCGAAGGCGAATATACCCTCGGCAGCAAGGGCATCGAGATCGAAGATCTGCTGACCATGGATTTCAAGGTGACCACCGTGGCCGGCACCCGCCGCATCGCCCGCGCTGCCTATGAATATGCCCGAAACAACGGCAAAAAGCGGGTATCCATCGTGACGAAATCCAACATCATGAAGAAGACTGACGGTATGTTCAGCAAGAT